>DATCUA010000210.1:0-11672 GCA_036567645.1 Rectinemataceae bacterium
AAGATAATGCGAGGGACTATGGCCTCTTTGAGAGGCCTGAATCCTAAAGCCACCACCTTTGGTGGTGGTTGTTTACTTCAAAGAAGACAGTCGAGAGAAGAACGGCGAAAAGATGTACAAGCCCGATATCGTCCTGACGAAAGGCAACGACATCGCCGGTTTTATCGAGCTGAAATTCTCGCCCCAGCAGCATAATGCAGAAAAGAACATTCAAGCGGCCTTGGATGATATTGGGAAGCTGGATATGTATCGGGATCGGGATAGCGACAGTTTCTTGCTAAAGCTCGATCCCGAAGAGGGGAGCTACTGCGAACCGGCATACCTGAGGAGGGATAACACGATCTACGCTTTCTTGGGCGTCGCGAGGTATGGGGATAGGGCAGGGGAAGTGCTGCTCGAAAAGAATTCGCCCGAATCGGAACACAGAGCCAATAAGCTCGTTCTGCTATTGGAGACGAAGGATTCGGCTGTGGCGCATCCAAAATGCTGGATAAAGCCCTAGGCGATGCGTCGAACTTGGTTCGCCCTGGGGTTATACACTCAAATCGATCCGAGCCAGGTAGTCCGCCGCCCTGCGGATCTCCAGCCCGTCCGGAAAGGTCTTCTCGCGTTCGCAGTCCATGACGATCTGTATTCTGCGGGCTTCCGCCAGGGCCGATTCGAAAGAGGAAAATGCGGAAGAGCGCGAGGAATCCGAAAGCTTCACCTCGAAGGCATGGGTCAATTCCCCATCCTGCGACAAGACGAAATCCAGTTCTTTCCCATTTTTAGTCTTGAGATAGCACAACTCGGTCGATACTCCGCGGGTGTCCTCCAGGAAGTGGAGCTGCTTTTTCAGTATGCATGCCACGGCGTTCTCCAGTCTTTTCCCTTCGTCCCCCTTCACGATCGCTGTATCGTAAAAATAGTACTTGGGCTCCTTGAGGATGGAGCGGGCGATGTTTCTATGCCAGGGTCGCACCGGGAAAATCACGTAGAGGCTTTCCAGCAGGTCGAGGTATGACTTCACCGTCTTGGGATCCTTTCTGAGATCCTGGGCGAGGTTCGCGTATGAGATAGGAGAGCCGACCCGCCCGCGCAGCAGTTCGATGAGCGTCTCGATCGACACCATGTCCTGGATAGCCGAAAGATCGAGCAGATCCTGTCTGAGGATCACATCGATATGGGATTTCTTCCACCGGGTATAGAATACGAGGTCGTTCTCCAGGAATGGCTCGGGGAAACCGCCCACGCTGAGCAAGCGCGACAAGGCCTCGCCGGGCTCCATGATCGAGGACGCCTCTTTCACATCGAATGGATGGAGCCGATACGAGAAAAAGCGGCCGGCGAGTGAGTCTCCCAGCTTCTTGAAGGCTTCCAGCTTCGCGCTTCCCGTCACCAAGAGGGCAGGAGGCAATCCCTCGACGTCGAAAATCCCCTTGAGAAAGACCTTCCATTCCGCCATCTTGTGCAGCTCATCGAAGATCACCAGGGGCTTTCGCCTGTCCCAGCTCTTTTCGTTGATCGCCAGGCGGTGTTCGGCATTGTCGAAATCGAGGTAGTCGTATTCCGATCCCGCCATGAGGCTTTTCGCCATGGTCGTTTTCCCAACCTGGCGAGGTCCCGATACGAGAACGATTTTCTTTCGCAGGTCGTTGAGGATATAGGGAGCGATACTTCGTTCCATGAGACCATTATGGAACCAATTCCCGAAAAGTCAAGACCAATCGGGAATTGACTCCTTTTTGGTCAAGAGATCGATAAGAGATAGATGGATGGAAAGATAAGACTAGGGGAGACAGGATACCACGATGAGCAGGATCGCAGGATAAAAGGCGCCGAACCGCTCGAATACGAAAAAGCCCGCTTTGCGCGGGCTTTTGTTTTCTCGAGCGACCGACGGGAGTCGAACCCGCTTCTCGAGCTTGGGAAGCTCGGGTAATACCGGTATACGACGGTCGCGATTGAAAGTGGCCGCTTCTCGCGGCCTACATCGAGGTAACCGTCGTGAGCCGGCGGTCGGCCTCCTGGTACCATTTGGAAAGAACGAGCGCTCCGTCGGCTTACGACGGTCGCGATTTCGATGCGTCGCTTCTCGCGAAGCGATTCGACAGAAATGACTATACCTATCCGCGACGCGGATCGTCAAGGGCGGGGAGGGTGCGGGCGGGATTTCGGCAGGGGCGCATGACGTCAGGGGCAGCGTTCCAGAATGCCCGAAGTGGCCGCGAAAAGGCGGGCGTCGGCTTCGGAGAAGAAGACGAGGTGGATGTAGCTGGGAAGGTCGTTGAGGGCGACCCAGGAGGCGATGACGTCGTAGGCTACCTTGGCGGCCAGGTGCTTGGGGTAGCGGTACACGCCCGTGGAGATAGCGGGAAAGGCGATGGAGTCCAGCTCCAGCTCGGCGGCGAGGGAAAGGGAGGATCGATAGCATGAGGCGAGGGTTTCGGGTTCGCCGGCCTGCCCGCCTGCCCATACCGGGCCGACGGTGTGGATGACCTTTACCGCCTTGAGGCGGCCGGCCGTGGTGGCTACCGCCTTCCCGGGCGCGAGGCCGTCGGGGAGGCTGGAGGAGCGGAGAGCCTTGCACTCGGCGAGGATGGAGGGGCCTCCGGAAGCGTGGATGGCTCCGTCCACCCCTCCTCCGCCGAGGAGGGAGGAATTGGCCGCGTTGACTATGGCGCCGCCTCTGAATTCGGTTATGTCCCCCGCTTCGACTATGAGCCTGCCGCCGAGGAACTCGCCAATGAGCTTCATTCGTCTGCGCCCCGCTCCGGATCGCGCGCGGCCAAGAGCTCCTCGGCCTTGGCGCAAAGTTCCGCGAAGTCCAGCGGCTTGGGGAAGAAGGCGTCCGCCCCGGCCGATATGAGCTTGTCGCGGACATCGGGAGTGTCCAGCCCCGTCATGGACACGACCGAAGGATTGCCGAGGCTCGCGTCTCCCCTTATCCGGGCGCAGAGGCTGGCTCCGTCCAGGCCGGGAAGATCGTAATCGAGGAAAATGAGGGCGGGATGCCGTTCGGCAACGAGCTTGCCAGCCTCGAAGCCGTCGAAGGCCTGGATCACGCCGATATTCTTGAGTCTCCGTTCGAGAATGCGCTTCAATACCTGGTTGAGGTCGCGGTCGTCGTCCACGACGAGGACGAGATTCCTGTCGATCTCCGCGGGAGATTCGGCCTCGAGTTCGGGCGGAATCCTCATGCCCCTGTCCTTGAGGAAGGCCACGAGGTCGTCTTCGTAGATCCGGTACTGCCCGCCGGGAGTGGAAAAGGCCTTGAGGTGACCGCTTCGGATCCAGTTGATGGCCGTCTGGTTGACGACCCCGCAGAGTTCAGCCGCCTCGAGAGCGGAGAATGTCCGAACGCGTTTGCTCGTGCCCTTCATCGGATATCCGAAAACAGGATACGGCAGGGTTGGACGATTGTCTACCTATTCGCACGGTCTGCCGGTTGCTGGTTGGCTTCCGTGGTCTGAAGCGATGGATCAGCCCCCGGCTCCGATTGGCGACCGTACTCGTTTCTCTAAGGCTTCTCTTCCAGCGGAGCGTGGAGCGATACCAAGTACTTCGTGTAATCAAGCCCCATCTTCATGTCCACAAAGGTATCGCGTTCATAGGAGAGGTCGTGGTCAGTGGTTATCCACTGAGGATGGCAGGCGAGTATCTTGGGCATGAGGGCTGGGTAGTTCATTATCCCGTAGCCTGACGGCCTGAACTCGAAGGAATGGTACTCGGGCCCGCCGCGCTTGCCGCCCAGGGGAAAGGGCGACTCCAACAGAAGGGGAGCCGAGGCGTAGTAGTCCTTTACGTGGATGACGGGACAGCGGGATCTGTACTTCTCGAGGTACGCGGCAGGATCTCCGCCTCCCAGAGCTATCCAGCCGAGGTCGGGCTGGAATTTCAATAGATCGGGGTCGGCGTGGTCGAGGATCATGTCCAGGATGGGGATGCCGTCTACCTTCTTCATGAGATCGTATCCATGGTTATGGTAGAGCAACTGCACCCCATGGAGCTTGCAGAGCCGGGATATCCTTTCGATCTCGCGCAAGGCTTCCGGAAAGGCGCGTGTCCCAGGAAGCATGTCTGCCGGGATGTTGTCGATCGTCAGGTACCGGGCGCCCAGGGCGACCCGGCGGGCAATGACATTCCGCGTATCCTGCGAAAACTCTTCGTAATGGATGTGGTCGCATACTATCTCGAGGCCACTCTCTGCGCGGAACGATAGAATTTCCTCCCCGCTCCATCCGAACATGCCGTAGAGCTCCAGTCCGTCGAAGCCCAGGGCTGCGAGTCGCTTCATGATCTGCCCCAGTTGGGTGGGACATCTGTCGCGGAAAAGATAGGTCGGGGACGCGTAGCGCACAGGCTCTGCCATATTTGCGTACCTCTTTCTTCTACATGTTCTACAAGTAGAATGGTTTAGTTGTAGTACAAGCTTGGCTTATGATATGCGTGGCTTGTGTGCTCCGTCAACAGGAAATGACAATACATACATAAAATAAAACTTGACACCCCCATATACTCGTGGTTTACTGGAAAGCCGAGAATGTTCTACAAGTTCCGCTTGTTGCTCTTTGGTATCGGGAGAATGCTAAAAGCAAATCGGGTTGTAGAATAACACAGTATCAAGGAGGGAGACAATGAAAAGGAGCTCTTTGCTGTTGGCGCTACTGATCACAGTCATGATTTTCATCGGTGCCACGGCTGTCTCGGCGCAAGCGGCCTCGGCCAAGGTCCCGTATATTGGTATAACCATCTTCGACTATACCAATACCTTCGTGGGATACATCCGCAACGGCATCAACTATTACATGAACGAGAAGTATCCCAACCTCAAGTTCATGATGGTCAATGGCGAGAACGTCCAGGCTACGCAGACGGAGCGCATCGACACGATGATCTCCAGGGGCGTCAATGTGCTGGCGGTCAACCCGGTGGACACTTCTGCGGGCGACACCATCGTGGCCAAGGCCAAGCAAGCCGGCCTTCCCATTGTGTTCTTCAACAGAAGGCCTACTCTCGAAGTCCTGAACAGCTACGACAAATGCTGGTACGTAGGACTCGATGCTCTCTACCAGGGCCAGCTACAAGGCGAAATGGTAGCCGACGCGTGGAAAAAGGACTCTAAGAAATTCGACACGAACCGCGACGGCGTCCTCCAGTATGTCCTCATGACCGGGACCCCCGGCCACAGCGACGCTACCGACCGAGCCAATGGCTTCTATGCGGGCATCAAGGCATCCGGCATCGCGGCCGAGCAGCTAGCAACCCAGCCCGCAAACTGGAACACGGCCAAGGCTGTGGAAACGATGAACTCCTGGATAGGCAAGTTCGGCGACAAGATCGAGATGGTGGTATGCAATAACGACGCCATGGCCCTCGGAGCCGTAGAGGCGCTCAAGGCCAACGGCCTCATCAGCGCCAAGAAATCCATCCCCGTCATCGGCGTCAACGCCCTGCCGGAGACTGCTGAACTCATAAAGTCGGGGATCATGCTCGGGTCCATCCTCACCAGCACGTACGACACAGCGCGCGCGGTCATCGACATCTGCATGAACGTTGTGAACGGCAGGGCTCCGGACGCGAATCTGGAGTGGAAGATGGTCGACAAGATCGTGAAGATTCCCGAGAAAAAGATCACCATAGAGAACGTGCACGAGGCGATAGCCGGGTATAAGCTGGCCAAGTAAGATTCTAAAACGATTCATGCCTCTGGATGCGGCGATTGGCTTTCCGCCCTCGCCGCGTCCAGAATTCTGTTGTGGAGAGCGCGAAGATGGCCGGAGAATACTTGCTTGAAATGAAAAACGTCTCCAAGAGCTTTCCAGGGGTCCAGGCTCTCAAGGATGTGCGGATCGACGTTAGGCCAGGCGAAGTCGTAGCGCTCATGGGGGAGAATGGGGCTGGAAAGTCCACGCTCATGAAGTGCCTCTTCGGCATATACAAGATGGATACCGGCGAAATCCTCATGAACGGGAAGCCCGTGGAAATAGGCAATCCCCAGCAGGCCCTGCATGTCGGAATAGCCATGGTCCAGCAGGAGTTGGAACAGGTGCCCAGGCGGAATGTCATGGACAACATCTGGCTGGGCAGGTACCCCCGCAAGGGACTCTTTGTCGACGACAAGAAGATGTACAAGGACACGCTCAAAATCATCGACCTCTTCAAGATGGACATCGACCCCCGAACCCAGGTGAGCAACCTGTCCGTATCGATGAAGCAGATGGCGGACATCGTCAAAGCCGTGTCCTATGACGCGAAAGTGATTGTCCTGGATGAGCCTACGTCCTCCTTGACGGAGAAGGAGACCGAGGCCCTGTTCAAGATAATCAGGCAGTTGAAAAGCGAGGGCTGCGGTATCATCTACATTTCGCACAAGATCGAAGAAGTGATGGTCATTTCCGACAGGGTAACCGTGCTCAGGGACGGCCAGTGGGTGGCTACCGAGCGCACTGCCGACATCGACGCCAACACGCTGATCAAGCTCATGGTCAATCGCGAATTGAACAACAGGTTTCCTCCCAAGGACAAAACGATAGGTGATGTGATCCTCAAGGTTGATGGGCTCTCGTCTACCTACAGCCCCAGAATCCAGGATGTTTCCTTCGAAGTCCGGGCTGGCGAGATCTTGGGGATCGGTGGGCTCGTGGGAGCGGGGCGCACTGAGCTGCTCGAGTGCATCATGGGCCTGAGGACTGTCGAATCAGGATCTATCCAGGTAGATGGCATAGACATCCTGAAATCCAAGAAGAAGACTAAAGATGCCGGCATAGCGATGGTGACTGAGGAGAGGCGGGAAACGGGCATCTATCCCATGCTGGATGTCCGATGGAACACCGTCGCTTCGAGTATTCAGAAAAACCGGAACAAGCTGGGCTTTGTCTCCATGAAGAAGGTGGAAAAGAACACCAGGTGGGCCGTGGACGCCATGAGCATCAAGACGCCCACGCTGAAGACTCTCATAAGCTCGCTTTCCGGCGGAAACCAGCAGAAGGTCCTGCTCGGCAGGTGCCTTCTCAACGAGCCGCGCATACTCTTGCTCGACGAGCCCACTCGAGGGATCGACGTGGGCGCCAAATACGAAATCTACCAGCTGATGATAGCCTTGGCCAAGGAAGGGAAGGCCATTCTCTTCGTGTCCTCAGAGATGCCCGAGCTTCTGGGTGTCGCGGACAGGATCCTCGTCATGAGCGGCGGAAGGAAAGCTGGAATAATCGACGCGAAGGAATGCAGCCAGGAAAGCATCATGACCTTGGCCGCTTCCTGCTTGTAAGGCTTGATATGGGAGAGACGACGATGGACAAATTCGTATTCAGGAACATCGAGGACGCGCCCACCTACGATGTGGCCAATTGCCAAGACGGCTCGGGGACGATCGTCAATACCACCTTGTTCGGCGACGAGCCCAAGATGCCGGTTGTAGGGCCCCGCAATCCCGAAGAGAACAATAATTTCCATTATGTGCACAAGACCACGCTCCCCGTAGGCGGATCGGTGGGGGAGCATCTCCATTCCGGCAACGAGCAGTTCTACCTCATCGTAGAAGGCGAAGGCGAGGTGACGCTCTGCGGCAAGACCTTCCGCGTTAAGCCCTGGTCCATTGCCCTCATCCGCAGCGGGGGCTCCCACGGCATACGGAATACCGGGGACAAGCCCCTGGTGTATCTGTGCGTGGAAACCGGCCTGGCGGCCAACTGATCCCGGAATTCTAAGGGGTATAGCGTATGGAATCGAACGACAGGGGAATGAACCCGGGGATGGCCAAGAAGGTCAAGCGCTGGCTCATGCAGTACGCTATCTATCTCGTCCTGCTGGGGATAATCGTCACGATAATCGCCCTGGAGCCATCGATCCTCAGCGTGCGGAACGCCACCTTCATCCTCCAGCAGGCGGCTCCGAAGCTGATGATCGCGCTCGGACTAGCCGGCCTTATCCTCTTGGGAGGAACCGACCTTTCCGCTGGCAGAATGGTGGGCATAGCCGGGGTCATCTGCGCTTCGCTCCTGCAGAAGCCCGACTACGCACTCAGGATATTCTCTGATATGGAGCCCTTGCCGGTCGTGGTTCCCTTGCTGATCGCGGTAGCCGTATGCCTCATTTTTTCCTTGCTCCACTCCCTGCTCATATCCTTCCTGCAGATCGCTCCTTTCATAGCCTCCCTCGGCATGAACATGATCGTGTACGGCACCATGTCTCTGTATTTCGATGGCGCCAACAATTCGTCCCCCATAGGAGGATTGGATCCGAGGTTCACCCGGATAGCCCAGGAAGCCATTCAGATAGGCTCCTTCCGCCTTCCCTGGATCGTCCTCTACGCCTTGGTAATAACGGTGTTCTTCTGGGTACTCTGGAATCGCACGACCCTGGGCAGGAACATGTACGCCGTGGGCGGAAACAAGGAAGCGGCCATAGTCTCGGGCGTGAACACGAAGCTGGTGATCATGTCCGTGTACCTCATCGCGGGACTAACCTACGCCCTAGCGGGGTTCCTGGACGCCGGCAGGACGGGGAGCGCCACGAACGGGCTCGGCGAGGGCTACGAGCTGGACGCCATAGCTTCCTGCGTGGTGGGCGGAGTATCCCTCAGGGGCGGAGTGGGCAAGATAAGCGGGGTGGTGATAGGCGTCCTCATTTTCCAGGTGCTCAGCTATTGCCTTGTCTACATGAACATCAATCCCTACATCCAATACATCATAAAAGGGCTCATCATAGTCCTGGCCATAGCCGTGGACACGCAGAAGTATATCAAGAAGCGGTAGAGTTCCGATATTCTGGGTTTGCTCCTGTGCCGCCCGATGCCGGGGGAAGGGCGTGGAGAAGGGCTCGAGGAGGGATGGATCCTTGGACGCGACTAAGCAGAATGTGACCGAAAAAGCCTATGACGAGGTGATGCGCCTTCTCTTGAGCGGGAAATACCTGCCGGGAGACAAGTTGCCTTCGGAGAACGAGCTCAAGGACATGTTCGGGGTGAGCCGGAACACTATCCGCGCCGTACTCAACAAGCTGGCTGTCATGGGGATCGTGGAGACGCGCAGGGGCGAGGGCAGTTTCCTCAAGGAAATCGGCACGCAGATCTACGTGAACAGCTTCATTCCATCCGTGCTCGTCAACGAGGACGACCTCATAGGCCTGGTGGAGTTCAGGAGGGGCCTGGAGATGGCATCGGCCCGCCTGGCGGCCATAAACGCCACGGAGGAAGACATCCGCGGCATGGAGCGGTATTTCGAGAAAATCCACAAGGGCAATACGAGTAGCCAGGAATTCGCCCAGCTGACGAGCGATTTCCATGTGGAAATAGCCATAGCCTCGAAGAACGAGCTATTCGTCAGGTTGCTCGAGCTGATCCGCTGGATCATGACATCGAAGATGGAAAACTTCCTCTACTACAAGCCGAATGTGGAGGATTCCAGCTTCTACCACTACATGGTGTTCAATTGCATCAAGCAGCATAAGCCCGACGAAGCCGCCTACATGATGGACTGCCATATAAAAAACCTCATCCTGAGGGTCAAGGACTACATCGAATACACCAAGACGCATACAAAGGAAGAGATCGAGGCCTTGAAAGAGCAGAAATTCGTGGAAAACGTCTTCACAGCCGAAGATGATCGACCGTAGCGCAGGCTGAAAGGCCGCAGGGGGATATGATGGGCGAATTCGATATTCCGGCATCGATGAAGGCGATGACCCTCGTCGCCTACGATGCCTTGGAGCTTGCAAACGTCCCGGTGCCCAGGCCGGGTCCCGGGGAAGCGCTGTGCCGGATACATTCGGTGGCCATCTGCGGCTCGGATCCCAAGATGATCCATGGAGGTTACAAGTTCGCCAACTGGCCACCTTACTACCCCTTCATCATGGGGCACGAATGGGCGGGGCAGGTTGTGGCGGTCGGGGATGGAGTGAAGGATTTCGCGCCTGGCGACCGAGTGGCGGGAGAAGCCCACGCGGGCTGCGGCAAATGCGACAACTGCAAGAAAGGCCATTACACTGTCTGCTTGAACTACGGGAAAGACGGGAGGAACGGCTCGATCGATACAGGCCATCGCCACTACGGATTCTACTGGCAGGGAGCCAACGCCGAGTACAACGTCTATAAAGTGGGAGCCCTGCACAGGATTCCGGAGAATGTGAGCTACGACGCCGCCGCTATGTGCGATTGCGCAGGCGTAGCCCTCCATGGCGTCCAGCTCGCGGGAGTGACCCCGGGCGGAACCAGCGTGGTCATTGGCCCCGGAGCCATAGGGCTGTCCGCGATGATGGAATGCAAGGCCATGGGTTCGGGCAGGGTGATCGTCGTGGGCAGGGGATCGAAGCTGGATAAGGCTGCGGAGCTGGGCGCTGATGTCTGCGTCGATTTCGAAAAGGAAGATCCCGTGCGACGCGTGTTGGATTTGACGGATGGAGTGGGCGCCGACGAGGTCATGGAGTGCTCGGGCGCGATGGATTCCCCCATGAAAGCCTGCAAGATGGTGCGCAAGACGGGTTCGGTGGCCATCATAGCCACCTATCACGACGACGAGGTGTTGATTCCAGCCAATACCATCAATTTCAACGAAATCCGAATCGTGGGAGCCAAGGCCAATCCCAACGTGTCGGACCACGTGCTTCGAATGATCGCCTCGGGGGTTGTCCAGGCAGAAAAGCTCATCAGCCACAGATTCCCCTTGGAGGAATACGCGAAAGCCGTAGAAGTATTCGAAGACAAGAAGGCGGGCGCTTTGAAAGTGGTCATCCATCCCTAGAGTTTTGAACGAGGCAAAAACATGGCTAAGAACATGATGAAGTGCGCCGTCCTGCGTCGATTCGGTCAGCCGCTGACGATAGAGGAAAAGCCCATTCCCTCTCCGGGCCCCGGCGAGGTGCTGGTGAGGATCCGCGCGAGCGGGCTCTGCGTGTCCGATCTCCACATCCAGGACGGAATGATAGGGACGGTGCGGCTTCCCTACACCCCAGGCCACGAGATGGCGGGCGTCATAGCCGAGGTGGGCGAGGGCGTGAAGGGAGTGGAGGCAGGCGACCACGTCGTGAGCGCCATAGATATGACCTGCGGGAGTTGCAGGTACTGCTTGAGCGGACGTAGCAACCTGTGCAAGAACCTCGTGCGGGTGGGCTTCGAGCGGGACGGTTCACACCAGGAATACTGCGTGATTCCGGCGGCTAACGCGTTCAAGGTGGCGGATCACGTGCCCTTCGACCAGATGACCAGTATCACGGACGCCGTGGGCTGCATGTACAACGCCATCAAGAACAGGGCTAGGGTTAGGCCGGGAGACAGGGTTTTGATCCTCGGGACGGGCGGCCTCGGCATGAACGCCATCCAGATAGCCAAGATCTTCGGAGCGGAAGTGTATGCAACGAGCCGTCAGAAAGAAAAACTCGATATTTCTCTGAAGATGGGAGCGGATGCCGTCATAGACACGAGGGAACAGGATCTGTTCGCGGAGGTAGCCCGCCTCACAGGCGGCCAGATGTGCGACGCAGTCATAGACAATATCGGGATCAAATCCTCCATAAACGATTCCTTGAAACTGGTCTGCGCGGGTGGGCGCGTGATCGTTTCCGGGTACAACGATCCGAGCTTCGAGGCGGACTATCAGAACATCATGAAGTTCGAAAAAGAGATCCTGGGGATGCGGGGCATGACCAAGCAGGATCTCGTCGAGGTTATCCGCCTGGTGGAGGCGGGCAAGATAGTC
>DATCUA010000211.1:0-2116 GCA_036567645.1 Rectinemataceae bacterium
GGACTTCCGTAGCCATGCTTACGGCCTGGGCGAGGCTTACCACCCCATTGGCCACGAGGCGGCGCACCATGGTCCCGAGGTCTGTTGCGCTTCCGGCGTAGAGGTTTACGCCGGGAACGAAGACCTCGGTTCCGCGTTTTATTACGAGGGTTCCCGTCGCGCTGTCGCCGAGCCGGTATTCGCCGTCCGGGAGGCCGGCAACCCGGATGCTATCCGAAACCAGGCAGACGCGATCGGCTCCCTTAGCTCGAAGAACCATACCCAATAGGCGATCCGGGACATGGAGGCCGTCGGCTATGATCTCCACGCTCAGCCGCCCGTCTGCCAGGCCGAACTCGGTGAGACCGAGGTGCTTCCTTGGCCCATCCCTGCGGGAGATGGTCGAGCTACAGCAAAACAGGTGCGTTACGCAGTCCAACCCGGCTTCCACCGCGGCCTCTATCTCCTCGTCTATGGCTCCGTCATGGCCTGCCGATACTCCAATACCGGCTTTGCGCACCCTGCGTATGAAGGCCGTGGCACCGGGGAGCTCGGGGGCCAGGGTTATCCTACGTATGATATCGGCGTTCTTTATGACGAGATCGGCAGCCTCTCCCTCGGGCGCCCTCAGCGAAGCCCTGTTCTGCGCCCCGGCGTTCGAGGCCGAGAGGAAGGGCCCTTCCAGGTGCGCGCCGGCTATCCTCGCTCTGCGTGGGGAGGCCGGGCGCGAACATCGCTCGGCGACAGGCTTCCTAGCACCCAGTGCCTCCTTGGCTATATGGGCCCGGACCCTGCCCAGGGCCGCGGCTATGTCGCCAAGAGGGGCGCTCAGGGTAGTTGCGAGGAAGCTGGTGACCCCGCAAGCGAGCTGGTGCTCTGCTATCGCCGCTAGGGCACCGGGATCCTCGTCCATAACGTCGGCCCCGGCCCCTCCATGGGTATGCATGTCGATAAAGCCGGAAACGACCCAGGCTCCCCGGGCGTCGAAGCAATCCTCTCCGGGGCTCCTGCCGCCAGCAGGCTGGATGGAGAGAATGCGCCCATCTCCTATGACTATGTCCCAGAGCCTGGGCTCGCCTTCCCCTGCCCCGGTCCCGATCGTACTCATCGTACCGCTTGCGTGCGCCCTTGCAGTATCGGGCGTCTCAAGCAGTCTGGCGTTCAGTATCGTGGAGATTTCCATATTTGGGCTCACCGTTTCCCGTCTCCCAGGTAAGCCTAGCCCTTCACCGCGCCCGAGGAAAGGCCCGATATGATCCTGTCGTGGAGGAAGACATACATGAGGACGCTCGGGATTATGGAGATGACAATGGCAGCGAACATGCTCGTGTAGTCTGAAATGTACTGGCTGGTGAAAAAGCGGATCCCCAGCTGGATAGTCCTGGACGAAAGGCTGGAGGTGAGAAGCATGGCCATGATGAACTCGTTCCAGGCGTAGATGAAGCAAAAGGTCCCGGCGGTTACTATGCCCGACCGGGCAAGGGGGAAAATGATCTTAGTGAATCGTTGGACGAAGCCGCAACCGTCCATGACGGCCGCTTCCTCCATCTCCTTCGGGATAGCCTTCATAAAGGCGGTTATGATGAATATCGACACGGGGATGTTGATGGCGGAATACACGAGCACGAGGGTGTAGAGCTTGTCGTAGAGTCCTAGCTTGGTCACCAGGGTGAAGTAGGGAACCATGAAGGCGATGATGGGGATGAGGATGCCCGCCGTGAGCGTGGTGTGGATAGCCTCCCTCCCTTTGAAGGTCTCCCGAGCCAGGACGAAGCCGGCGAGGGATGTGACGAGAATATTGAACACCACCGTCCCCGCGGCGACCATGACCGAGTTCGCGAACAACCTCGCCAAGGACGACATCTGCATAGCCCTGCCGTAGTTGTCCAGGCTGAAGCGTCCGGGGAGGGAGAAGGGCGAAACCTGGAGTTCCAGGTTCGTCTTGAAAGAGTTGAGGAGGAGCCAAAAGAGAGGCAGGATGGCGACTGCGAGGAGGGAGAGGAGGAAGAGCCACGTGAGGGCGGTCGAGAGGGCTTGCAGGGGTCCTGATCTATTTTTCATGCCCATCCTCCTAGAGAGCCTGTCCGGAGAGAGGGTCCTTCCCTTCCAGAAGCTTGCGTATCAGGATTATGACAAC
>DATCUA010000212.1:0-3711 GCA_036567645.1 Rectinemataceae bacterium
AAACGAGGAGGACGACCGCCCTGGGCGGCTCGGTCCTCCTCGTCCCGTTCCCAGCCCATCCTCGGAGTCTCCCATGAGAAAACTGAGCGGCGTGCCCAAGAAAATCCTCTATGTGTATATCGTGATGGTAGGCCTGTTCCACATCTACACCTCGGTGTTCGGCAATTTCGAAGCCTACCTCCAGAGATCCCTCCACCTCAGCATGGTCCTGCCCCTTGCCTACCTCCTCTGGCCGGTAGGCAAGAAGGCGCCCAAGGATAGGATACCCTGGTACGACGCCCTCCTCGCCCTCCTCAGCTTCGCTCCAGGGGTATACATCGTGGCCAACTACTGGTCCATCACGACGAGGATCGTCCAGGTGGATTCCGTGACTCCGGCCCAGCTCATCCTGGGCATACTCCTCGTCATTCTCCTCCTCGAGGGAGCCCGGCGCGTGGTTGGCCTCCCGATCACTATAATAGGCCTCGTGGCCATCCTCTACATGCTCTTCGGCGACAGGATCCCCGGGCTCTTCCAGGGCATATCTTTCAGCCTTCCCGAGGTTGTGGAACAATCCTTCCTGACGGACGAGGGCATATTCTCCTCGCCCTTGGGCGTCTCCGCCACCTACGTCATGGTCTTCCTCATCTTCGGCGGATTTCTCGAAAAGACCGGGGTGGGAGCCTATTTCATGGATCTCGCCCAGGCTTTCACCGGCACCCAGCCCGGGGGCCCTGCCCTCATAGCCGTAACCTCCTCCTGCCTCTTCGGCTCCATCTCGGGATCCGCGGTGGCCAATGTCTACGGCACGGGCACCTTCACCATCCCCCTCATGAAGAAGATAGGCTACCAGCCGCATTTCGCCGGAGCCGTGGAAGCCGTGGCGTCGACGGGAGGCCAGATCATGCCCCCCGTCATGGGGGCGGGAGCCTTCCTCATGGCCTCCTTTCTCGGCTTGCCCTACAAGAAGATCATGATAGCAGCGCTTCTGCCCGCCCTGATGTACTACGGAGCGGTCTTTCTCATGGTCAGGCTGGCAGCCCACAAGAACAAGCTCAAGGGCTTGAGCCCCGAGGACCTGCCCTCCAAGCGAGCGGTCGTAAAGAAGCTGTACATGATCACTCCGCTGGCGGGGATAGTGTACTTCCTCCTCTCGGGATCCACTCCGATGAAGGCGGCCATCATGGGCATCGTGCTGTGCTGGATCACAGCCTTCTTCGTGCCCAAGACCGAAGATCCCGGCAAGCGCAAGATATCCTATATCGTCGGCGCCGCCGCGGCCCTCGCTTTTCTCATCCTCGTCTTCGTGCCGGGAGCGGGGGATCTCGCCTCGGGCTCGCCGTGGATCCTCGCGCCGGCCGCCATCTTGGCCTGCGCGGCGGCCCTATTCAACGCAGGGATGAGTCCCAGGGACATGATCGACTCCATCTACCAGGGTGCCAAGGACATCCCTCTCATAGCCATAGCCTGCGCCACGGCCGGAATAGTACTCGGAGCCGTCGCCCTCACCGGTATCGGGGGCAAGCTCGTAGGCTTCGTCCTGTCTTTCGCAAAGGATGTGCCCATCCTGGGTCTCGTCCTCATCATGCTCATCTCGATCTTCCTCGGCATGGGACTGCCCACCACGGGAGCCTACATCCTCGCGGCCGCCTTGGGCGCGCCCATCCTCGTCAAGATGGGCTTTTCCCCCCTGGCCTCGCACATGTTCGTCTTCTACTTCGCTGTCATATCGAACATCACTCCGCCAGTAGCCCTGGCCTGCTTCGCCGCGAGCTCCATTTCGGGAGCGAAACCCAACACGATAGGCTTTACCGCTATGCGCCTGGGATTCCTCGCCTTCATCGTGCCCTTCGCTTTCTGCTACGACCCCGGCCTCCTCATGGAAGGAGGGCTGGCCGCCAATCTCTGGGCCATAGCTTCGGGAGCCATAGCCATCTTCGCCTTCGGGTATTTCTGGATGGGGTTCATAACGCGGCCTATACCGATATGGCTCAGGGCCCTCTTGCTGGGAGCGGGAGTATATTCCCTCTTTCCGGGCACTCTTCCCGTATTCGCGGGAGGGATCGTGACGATCGGGGCTCATCTCTATTCGAAGTTCGTCCCCGCCAAGGCCCAGGCTGCCTAAAAAAAAAGCGAGGCCGACCGGCGGCCTCGCTTTTTTCTCGTGTTTATCAGGCTATAATTCCGCGAGCTCCCCGTCTTTCATGACCACCCCGTCGAGGCCGCCGGAGCCCTTGCATTCTATGGAGAGCTTGCCGTCCTTGTAGCTGAACGTGATGGTGATGCTCTGGTCGGTGTCTACCTGGCCATCCTGGGACCATGCCGAGTAGGTGCCCACGAACTTACGTCCCTCCAGGGTCCCGTCACACGCTGCGTGGTAGGTGACGGCGCCCCCATTCCTCTCGAAATGCACGTCCACCATCATGTCGGGATCGCTGGTGTCGCCATCCATCACGCTCACATGGAGACCGCTGGCCGGCGCTCCCTTGACGGTGGCGTCGGCGAAATCCCATTCGCCGAGGATGTCGTCGATATCGATTTTCATAAAGAGGTCGCAGGCTCCGAAGAGGAGGATCAGGGCGAGTGAAGCCAGGACGAGGGGCAGGGCCTTTTTCAGCATAGGCAGTACCTCCGGACGGATTTTTCGCCATTCGGGCGACTTGCGCTTAAGTATATCTACTCTTGAGCCGGTGTAAACCCGGCCTCGATAGGCATGGAACAAACATGCCTGCCGCTCCTGGGAATCGCTGGCGAGGCATGCTAGTCTTGGGGCATGGAACATGGATCGATCGAACGCTGTCCCTGGTGCGGAACAGACCCCCTTTACATGCGGTATCACGACGAAGAATGGGGAGAGCCTGTCCACGACGACGCGAGGCACTTCGAGTTCCTCCTCCTGGAAACCCAGCAGGCGGGGCTTTCGTGGATAACGATCCTGCGCAAGCGGGAAGCCTACCGGAGGGCATTCCTCGGCTTCGACGCCGAGAGAGTCGCCCGATTCACAGAAAAAGATGTGGAGCGGCTGCTCTCGGATCCGGGAATCGTGCGTAATAGGCGCAAGATCGAGGCATCCGTGCGCAATGCCCAAGCATTCCTGGAAATCCGGGAAAAGCATGGGAGCTTCGACGATTGGATATGGGGCTTCGTCGACGGAAAGCCCGTGGACGGCAAGCGCGCTACCATGGCCGACATTCCCGTCACTACATCGCTCTCCGACACCCTGAGCGCCGAGATGAAGGCGCTCGGATTCGGGTTCGTGGGATCGACGACCATCTACGCCCACCTCCAGGCCATAGGGATTGTCAACGACCATGTCCGATCATGCTTTCGCTACGCCCAGCTCAAGGCGGGGAGGAAAGACCGATGAACGCGATGGATGCTATCGGCACGCGAGTTTCAACGCGGACCTTCGAAGCGGGAAAGCCAGGTCCCGGCGGGGTCGAAGCTCTCGAGCGCCTCATAGGAAAAGCCTCTCGGGAGGCGGCGCCCTTCGGCTCTGCCGTCAAGCTCGGGCTGGCTCTGGGCGAAGGCGAGGCCAAGCCAGCGCGCATGGGCACCTACGGGCTCATCTCCGGAGCCTTCGCCTTCGCGGCCGCGGCGGCTGTCCCCGGGCCTGGAGCCTTCGAGGACCTGGGCTGGGTGCTCGAGGGATTCGTGCTCGAGGCAACGGCCCTGGGCTGGGACAGCTGCTGGATAGGAGGGCTCTTCGACAGGACAGCCGCCGCGGCCGCG
>DATCUA010000213.1:0-4290 GCA_036567645.1 Rectinemataceae bacterium
CCTCGCAGATATCTGAGCCTGGGCCGAGTCCGCATCAGACGCCTGGAATCCGCGCTACCTCCCTGCTATACTTGCGCCGATGTTCAACAGGATATACGGCACGCTCACGGGAAGGCGAGGGGATTCCATCTTCGTCCTCGCATCGGGGCTGGAGTGGGATATAAGCGTCCCGATGAGGGCAACCGGGCTTTTTGGCCAGGTCGGATCCGATGTCGAAGTCTTTCTCTGGCTCCATCACTGGGACGAGGGGATGAAGCTCTACGGCTTTCCGACCGAGAGGGAGAGGGAGCTTTTTCTCGACCTCAACAAGGTCGAGGGCATAGGTCCGCGCCAGGCCATCAAGATACTATCGGGCATATCCCCAGCAGAGCTCGCC
This sequence comes from Rectinemataceae bacterium, assembly GCA_036567645.1. Taxonomy (GTDB): domain Bacteria; phylum Spirochaetota; class Spirochaetia; order Treponematales; family Rectinemataceae; genus JAPLSO01. The sequence continues at coordinate 377 of DATCUA010000213.1, forward strand.
GCGGCATTGGAGTCCGGCGACCTCAAGGCTCTCCAGAGGGTTTCGGGCGTAGGGCCTAAACTTGCCCAGAAGATGGTGCTCGCCCTCAAAGGAAAGCTCGTCGGCATCGAAGAGGAGGCTCCTTCCCGAGGCTCCGCGTCTGTCTGGCATGATCTCGTGTCTTCCCTGGTAGACATGGGCTTCGATCGCAAGTCCGTCGAGACAGCCGTGGGCGCCAAGGCAGCCGAATTCGAGGGGAGAGCCGACGCGGAGAAAGAACTCTTCCGGGCTGTCCTCCTCGAACTTTCCGCAGGAGGCGGCCGATGAGCGCCGATGAAATGAGCGTCGGTCATAGGGGTGCCGAGCGGAAGCCCGCCGATCGCAAAGGCGGCACCATGGCTCCCGAATACGATCCCCTGGACGACGATCGCGAAGCCTCCCTGAGGCCGAAGATGCTCGCCGATTTCCAGGGCCAGGCGCGGCTGAAAGAAAACCTCTCGATATTCATCCGCGCCGCCAGGGAGAGGGGAGAGGCTTTGGATCACCTTTTCCTGATGGGTCCTCCTGGGCTGGGGAAAACCACGCTCGCCCTCGTGGTAGCTTCCGAGCTGGGGGTCGATTTCAAGCCGACCAGCGCCCCGGCCCTGGAAAAGCCCAAGGATCTCGCAGGCATCCTCACCACCCTCAGGCCGGGTAGCGTGTTCTTCATAGACGAGATTCACAGGCTCAAGCCCGCGATCGAAGAAATGCTCTACATCGCCATGGAGGACTTCGAGCTGGACTGGATCATCGGCCAGGGCGCTTCTGCGCGCACTGTCCGCGTGCCTGTCCCCCCCTTCACTCTCGTCGGCGCCACGACCAAGGCGGGCATGGTTTCCGCGCCCCTCTCGAGCCGCTTCGGAATCTCCCTTCGATTCGACTATTACAATCCGTCGGAGCTGGGCATGGTCATCAGGAGGTCGGCTTCGATCCTCGGCATATCCATCACTCCTGATGCAGTCGATCGCCTCTCCTGCACCTCCAGGGGAACTCCCCGCATAGCCAATAGGCTTCTGCGGCGCATGCGAGACTTCGCCCAAGTGTCGGGCAAGGAGACGATAGACGCCAGGATAGTCTCGGAAGGCCTGGATCGGCTGGAAGTGGATCAGCTCGGACTGGAGCGCCTCGATCGAGATATCTTGAAATCTGTGATAACGAAATATGCAGGGGGGCCGGTCGGGGCGGAAACCCTCGCGATAACCGTAGGAGAAGGAGTGGACAGCCTGGAAGACTACTATGAACCCTTCCTCATCCAGGCGGGTCTCCTCGCTCGCACGCCCCGGGGGAGGGTGGCGACACTGGCCGCCTACCGCCATCTCGGCATGGAGTTCCCGAGTGAGAACGGACGACTTCAATTTTGATCTGCCCGAATCCCTGATAGCCCAGTATCCGCCCTCGACCCGGGGGGAGTCGCGCTTATTCGTACTCGATAGGGCCCGGGGAACGAACATCCACACGCGAGTGGATCGCCTCCATGAGTACCTGGAATCCGGCAGCCTCATGGTCTTCAACGACTCCAAGGTGAGGAAAGCGCGCATCTACGCCGTGGCCGATGATACCAAGGCTCGCGTGGAATTCCTCCTCCTTTCTCCCGTATCGGCAGACAATGAAGGTTCGGGCTCGATCGGGGCCTGGCCTCGTTGGAAAGCCCTTTGTTCCAAGGCCAAGCGTCAGAGGAAGGGGCGGAGCTACTCGTTTCCCGAGGGTCTTGCCGCCTCGATCGTCGATGAGTACGAAGAAGAGAAGATTGTAGAATTCTCTCGCCCGGTGGGAGACGCCTATCTCGAGCTTCATGGCCACATGCCGTTGCCGCCCTATATCAAGCGCCCCGAAGACAAGTCGGATGAAAGCCGCTACCAGACGGTCTATGCCCGTTCCCCGGGGTCGGTTGCATGTCCCACGGCTGGGCTCCATTTTACGCCAGCCATCCTCGAGAGACTGCGCGACGCCGGGATTGAGACTGCATGGGTCACTCTCCACGTGGGTCTCGGCACCTTCCTGCCCGTGCGCTCCGAAACCGTCGAGGAGCACAGGATGCACGAGGAGTGGTACAGCGTCCCCGAATCAACAGCCTCGGCCATCCGAAGGGCCAAATCCGAGGGGCGGAAGATCGTTGCCGTAGGCACGACCGCGCTGAGGACTCTTGAATCGGCCGCAGCGGTATCGGGAGGGGGCTTTATCGCATCCGGATCGGGGAAGACCAGCATCTTCATCTATCCTGGATACGAATTCAAGGTAGTGGACAGGCTGTTTACCAACTTCCACACGCCAAAGTCCACTCTCCTCATGCTGGTGGCCGCGTTTGCCGGACGGGAAAATATCCTGGCTGCCTACGAGGAGGCTATCAGACTCGGCTACAAGTTCTTCAGCTACGGAGACGCCATGCTCATCCGCTAGTCGTCGCCTCCGGCTTGGAGAAGGGGGATGCCGCAGTAGTCGCCGACGATCCGAGCCGCGATCTGTGTCACTTCATCGATGCCGAGACCGGCGTCTATAGTCTCGATCCTCCATCCCTCGGCCAGCTTGCGCTCCACGACAGTGTCATAGGCGCGTGAAAATAGCTTTTGCATGTGCAGTTTTTCATAAATATCTAGACACTTCCTCCTGGCTACTCTCTCCATGGACTGGTCCGGATCGATCCTGAAGTAGATGGTGAGGCCTGGGGGAGGGAACGGGGAATTCAAGAGGGCGGGGAGTTCGGGGCCGCAGGTTGTCCCCTGGTAGGCGAGGCTCGATAGGATATACCTGTCGCAAAGCACCCAGGTGCCCGAACCGGCAACCTCCAGGACGCCTCCTCTTCCGTAGACGTGCTCCCATCGGTCGGCGGCGAAGAGATAGGCCACTGTGCCCGGATCCGCTTCTATCTCCCCCTTGAGGATCCGGCGTATGAGGATGCCCTCGGGGCGGTCTGTGGGTTCGGCTGTGCTTTTCGCCTGCATCCCGGCCCGCCTCATGAGAGAGGACAGCCTCTCGAGTTGGGAGGTCGTGCCTGAGCCGTCTATGCCTTCGAAAACGATGAACTTTTTTGCCGCGGTATCTGTGTCCCCGATCGCCATGATATGGTAGTATATACAGCACTTCGCCCTATATCTACGCGGGGAATCGCCGGATGGCAGGAAAAAAGGCTCAATACTCTCTCGCTGCTGTAGCGGCCATCCTCCTCGCCGCTGGAGCATTGATACTCATCTTGCCCGGAGTCCGGAGCCTCGCCGAGCGAAAGCTGGAGTTGGGCCTGGCTTCGCTCGAGGCAAGACTCGAGCAAGCTACCGGCCTCGATTTCGAGTTTTCGCCTCCTCTCCTGGTCGATTCATCCCTCCTTCGAATCGGGGACATTCTCATCATGAACCCCGCCGATCCCACGCGGAAAGCTGTATCGGCTGAAAGCCTCGAGCTCAAGCTCGATCTCTGGTCCCTCCTCAGGAAGAAGCCCGCCGAGATTATCCGCAAGATAACGATAAGGAACCTTGAATGCGATATAGACCTCGCCCGTGATGCGGATATCATTTCACGGATCGGATCCATTCTGTCCTCGCCGGGAGGCTCCGCCTTCCCCGAGATTGTCGCCGATGTTTTTTCGGCCTCCTTGTCATTGAGAGACTCGGGCGGCTCCCGGTACGAGCTGAGCTCCGGCGAAATCCAAGTATCGACGCTATCGGGAGCCGTCGACCTGATTTCGCCCGAGGCTCTCTTCTTTTTCTCCGATATCTCCATCGGCGCATCATCTCTCTTCGTCTCCGCCTCCCCCGACCTTTCTTCGGCCGATTTCCGTATGAAGGCCGCACTCTCCAGCCCTGGGCTGCGGATAAAGGAGCAAGGGGTTCGGGGGCGGTATAGGGAGGGAGGAATCGAGGTAGAGCTGGAGGGGGTGAAGGGGGTGAAGGGGAAGCTACGGTACT
>DATCUA010000214.1:0-4981 GCA_036567645.1 Rectinemataceae bacterium
GACGAGCTCGGGCTCTTCGGCTCGGAGGCCGATCTGGGCAAGCCGGTCGGGTCGGATCTGCGCGAGGGCAAGAAGACCCTGCTGGCCGCCCTCGCCTGGCAGAGGCTCGACCCCGAGTCCAGGAAGCGCCTTTCCTCCATCCTCGGCGATTCCCAAGCGGGCGAAGCCCAGGTTGCCGAACTGCGCGCACTCGTCGAAAAGAGCGGCGCTCGCGCAGAGCTCGAGTCGAGGATGAAAGCGCTCGAGGAGAACTCGGCGCAGATAATCGAAAGGCTGGATATTCCTGCCGGGGCCAAGGCTTCATTGCGGGCCTTGCTCGGCTTCATAGGAGAGAGGAAGAGTTGAGCCCGCGCCCGAATCCAGGCAGCTCCGATCCTATACGATCCATATCGGCTCGCGTTGCGAACCGAATATAAAAAAAGGCCGTCCCAAGGACGGCCTAAAACCATGCGGCGAAGAAGACTTGAACTTCCATGCCTCTCGGCACTAGCACCTCAAGCTAGCGTGTCTACCAATTCCACCATCGCCGCAGGTACGCGATTTTTATACATCGGGGCCACGGAATATGTCAAGCACCGGGACCTCGGTAAACCCAGGATCCCCGGTTTCGAAGCGTGATCGGCTAGGCCCGCCCGATGATGGCTGCGGCGCGCTTCAATGCCTGGGCCTTGTCCTGCACGATGTTCTCGCTCCCCAGTTCGGTAGCTAGCCCGTAGCGCTCCAGGGCCTTTCGAGGCTGATCCCGCAAGCCGCAGAGCACGAGAACCGTCCCCTGGCGCTTGCAGCCTCTGTGGAAGCTTCTCAAGGCGTTCAAGCCCGTGGCGTCGATGGCTGGCACCCGCCTGAGCATGAGGATGAAAGCCTTTGCCGGCCGCTCGACCGACTTGAGGGCGTCCTGGAGGAGATCGGCCACTCCGAAGAAGAATGGGCCCTCGATCTCGTAGGCTTCGCAGCCCTCGGGGAGAGAGCCGGATGCCATCGATTCGGCATCAGCGGAGTCGTGGCCAGCCGCCCCTGCCTCATCTCGGGCGGTCTCGCTCGCCATCATGGGGCCGAAGGAGGACGTTTCCCTGCTGCGCTTGGCGAAAAGCAGGATAGCGAGGAGGACGCCCACCTGCACCGCCGCAGTCAGGTCGACCACGACCGTGATGGCGAAGGTGGCAAGCATGACGGCGAGATCGCTCTTGGGAGCCTTGGTCATGGAGAAGAAGCGGGGCAATTCTGCCATGTCGTAGGCGACGACCACGAGCACTCCCGCAAGGGTTGCCAGGGGGATCACCTGGACGAGGGGTCCAAGGAAGAGGGCGAAGCCGAGGAGCACGGCCGCATGCACCATGCTCGAGACTGGGGACTGCGCTCCGGCTTTGATGTTGGTTGCCGTGCGGGCTATGGCTCCCGTGGCCGGAATCCCGCCCACCAGGACCGAGGCAATGTTGCCTAGGCCCTGGGCGTTGAGCTCTGCCGAAGCCGAGTGCCTGGTGCCGGTCATGCCATCGGCCACGACGGCCGAAAGGAGGGACTCTATCGCGGCCAGGAGGGCTATGGTGAGGGCGTCGGGGAAGACGGCTCGGATGGTCTGAAAGTTGAGGGCGGGGAGTGAAACGGGGGGCAGGCCCCTGGGCAGGGCGCCGAACCTGGCGCCTATGGTCTCCGCGGGCAGCTTGAGTATGAATGCTCCGAGCGTGGTGAGAGCGACGGCTATCACTGCCGCAGGAAGCCGGGGGAAAAGCCTTCGCACGACGAAGATGAGGATTACGGTCGCGAGGCCCACTCCCAAGGCGCTCGGATTGGTGCTGCCGATATTGTGGGCGTATTGGGCGATTTTCTCGAAAAAGCCGGGGGATAGGGCGGCGATTTCCATGCCGAAGAGATCCTTGATCTGTCCGGCGAAAATGATCAGTCCGATGCCCGTCGTGAAGCCTATCGTCACCGGGTATGGGATGAACTTCACCAAGGTTCCCAGGCCCGACACTCCCATGAAAATGAGCAGAAGCCCCGCTATCAAGGTGGCGGTGTGCAAGCCGGTCATGCCTTGTCGGGCTATGATGTCGGCGATGATGACGACGAAAGCCCCGGTCGGCCCCGAAACCTGGTGGAAACTCCCTCCGAAAAATGCTATCACAAAGCCTGCTACGATAGCCGTATAGAGGCCCTGGGCGGGAGAGGCTCCGGCTCCTATGGCGAAAGCCATCGCGAGGGGAAGGGCTACCACGCCCACGGTGATGCCTGCGACGAGGTCTTTCTTGAAGTCGCCTGCGCCGTAACCCTCGGCTATCCGCTTGAACAATGCCGGTCTGAGTTCGCGCTTGAGGGTCGAAAAGAATTCGGAAACCTGAATCGATCGTGGCATGGAAGCGAGTATAATTCCGAAGGAAAAAGGTGCAAAGGGGTGAGTACCATGGGCTTGTATAGGGAACAGAACCGCTATGCGCTCGTGGTGGCGAGATAGATGCGATCCACGGAGAGGCAGACGCCGCTCTCTACATCTATCCTGAAGGCGGCTGCGCTCAGGCAGGCGGGGCCTTCAGCGGTTTCCATCTTGTAGGGTATCTGGCTCAGGGACCTGCGAATGCAGGTGTCTATGCGCATACCGATTATGGAATCGACAGGCCCGCACATTCCGAGATCCGTGATGTAGCCCGTTCCTTTGGGAAGTATCCGATCGTCGGCCGTCTGGACATGGGTATGGGTACCGGCGAAGGCGCTAACGATCCCATCCAGACTCCATGCCAAGGCTTCCTTCTCCTCGGTGGACTCGGCGTGGAAATCGACAACTACAAGGGCCTTCGGGTGCTCCCGCTTCGCCTTGGCCAAGATTTCCTCGGCGGCGCGGAAGGGGCAGTCTATGTCGTAGAGGCCCTCGCGTCCCTGGAGGTTGAGGATTATCCAGCCGGAGGCTCGGCCTTGGAAATGCGTCCATCCCGTGCCGGGGAGCCCGGGAGGGTAGTTGGCAGGCCTCAGGAGCCGCTGCTCGGCAGAGAGCAGTTCGGCGGCCTCCTTGCGCTCCCAGACATGGTTTCCCGTCGTGACGACATCCACGCCGGAAGAGAAGAGGACATCGAGTTCTTCCCTGCCGATCCCGATGCCTCTCTGGGTGTTCTCGCCGTTCGCCACCACGAGGTCTGCATCCAGGCGCTTTTTGAGACTGGGGAGATGGAGGAATACGGAACGCAATCCCGGGGCGCCGACCACGTCGCCTAGCATCAGGATTGTGGCCGACTTCCCCCCGCGGTCATCGGGCATATTCCACGATGCGCGTTTCGCGTATGATCGTCACCTTTATCCTGCCAGGGTAGCGCAGGTCGGTTTCGATCTTCTTGGCTATGTTCCGGCACAATTCGCGGGCCTGGTCGTCCGACACGTTCTCGTAGTTCACGAGGACCCTCAACTCTCTGCCGGCCTGTATGGCGAAGGCCTTGTCCACGCCCGAGAAGCCTTCGGCAATGACCTCCAGGTTCTCCAGTCGCTTGATGTAGTTGTCCAGGGTCTCGCGGCGCGCTCCCGGCCTGGCGGCCGATATGGCGTCGGCTATCTGCACGATGACGGATTCGGGGCAGGAAGGTTCAACGTCGTTGTGGTGCGAACTCACCGCGTTCACGACCCTCGGGTCTTCGCCCATCTTGCGCACCAGGTCCGTGCCTATCTCGGCATGGTTCTGGTCGCCGTCGGTCTCTATGCCCTTGCCTATATCGTGGAGAAGGGCTCCACGCTTGGCGATCTCCCGGTTGAGGCCGATCTCGGCGGCCAGCAACCCGGCGATGACAGCCACCTCTTTGGAGTGCATGAGGACGTTCTGCCCGTAGGAAGTGCGGAAGTGGAGGCGGCCCAAGGCGCGGATGAGCTCCGGCGCCATGTTGTGCAAGCCCAGATCGAACACCACCTTCTCGCCCTCGTCGTAGATCTTCTGCGAGATTTCACGGGTGACCTTCTGCACCATCTCCTCGATGCGCGCCGGATGGATGCGCCCATCCGTAATGAGGCGCTCCAGGGAAAGCCGGGCGATCTCGCGCCTGACGGGATCGAAGCAGGAGATCACCACGGCTTCAGGCGTATCGTCTATTATGACATCGACACCGGTGAGGGTTTCGAGCGTGCGTATATTCCTGCCCTCGCGCCCGATGATCCTGCCCTTCATCTCGTCGGAAGGTAGCGTCACGGAGGTAACCGTCACTTCGGCGGTCACGTCGGTGGCTATCCTCTGCATCGTAGTGACGAGGATGTCCCTGGTGCGCTTCTCGGCCGTGAGCTGGGCTTCCTGGTCGAGCTTGTTGATGAGGATCTGGGCGTCGCGCTTGGCTTCGTTCTCCATGGTCTGGATGATGAGGCGCTTGGCTTCATCTGAACTCAAGCCCGAAATGCGCTCGAGCTCCAGCCTGTACTGCTCTTCCTGTCCGAGGAGGGCGGTTTCCCTGTCCTGAATGGCCTTTTCTTTGCCTTTGAGCGCGGCTTCGAGCCGCTCGAGAGCCTCGATCTTGGAATCGAGATTCTCTTCCTTCTGGATGACCCTGCGTTCGAGCTTCTGAAGCTCTACCCTTCTCTCCCTATTCTCCTTCTCCAGCTGGTTCCGTTCTCGAATGATCTGATCTTTCGCTTCTATGAGGAGCGCCTTTCTCTCGGCTTCGGCCTTTTGTACGGCGTCCTTTTTTATGCGTTCCGCCTCGTTTTCGGCGGCGGTCAGTTGAAATCTGGCATAGAGCCAGCGGATCATCCATCCAAGAATCAAACCGGCAAGGGGAAGGGCGACGATCAAAGCGAGTCTCATCGTTTCCCTCCGAAGTGCAATATGCCGTCATACCGATTATACGGATGGAAAAGCCTTTGTCAAGGTAAAATTAAATGGCTGTCAAACCCAAGTAGAACTGTCCCCGTCTTCTCCCAAGTAGAAATGTCCCCTTTGGTGGTCAAGCGGAGATGGAATCGTGGTGTCCCTCCTTACGTGGTAGTGAGAACTCCTGAACATGGAGTGGCTTGTCTTTCCAGT
>DATCUA010000215.1:0-4013 GCA_036567645.1 Rectinemataceae bacterium
CCACCCTCGGCCCCATCATCCCGCCTTCCATCTCATTCGTGCTCTACGGGGCCCTCACCTCGGTCTCGGTGCCCAGGCTCTTCCTGGCGGGCTTTTTGCCCGGCGTCCTCATGGGCGGGGCCATCATGGCAGCGATAGCTATCATGGCCAAGCCACGGGGTTTCCCTCGCTACGCCAAAGCTGACTGGAAGGAGATTTGGACTGCCACTAAAGAATCCTTCCTCTCCCTCATGTCCATCGTGATAATCCTGGGCGGGATATTCTCCGGCATTTTCACGCCCACCGAGGCGGCCGTCATAGCCTGCCTCTACGCCCTCTTCCTGGGCTTCCTCTACAAGGAACTCAAGTTCAAGGATCTCCCCGAGGTGTTCTGGGTGTCGATCAAGCAGTCGGTAGCTCTCCTTTTCATCATGGCAGCGGCCAACTTCTTCGGATGGTTCACTATCTACCAGCGCATCCCGGACAACATCATCTCGGCCCTCACGAGCATGAGCGTATCGGGGCCGGGCGTCATGGCGATGTTCATTCTGGTCATCATCGTCCTGGGGCTCTTCATGGAAGGGAACGCCATATTCCTGATCACCATCCCCATCTTCATACCCATAGCCAACCAGTTCGGCTTCGACCTCGTCAATTTCGGCGTGGTGATGACACTCCTCATCATGATAGGGAATCTGACTCCCCCCGTTGGCATGTGCCTCTACGCCGTGTCCAGTTTTACAAAAATCAGCATAAGCGAGCTTTCCAAAGAGTGCCTGCCCTACCTGATCGGCATATTCGTGGTGACGGTGATTATCGCATATGTCCCAGCTATCTCCACCTGTCTGCCCGATCTCCTCATGGGGGTGGCGAAATGAAGGCCAAGGATTTTTTCTCCAAGCTGGACACGGCCCTCGTCACTGTCATCAAGTGGCTCTGTGTCTTCCTCTTCGTACTCCTCACCTTGATAATCACCGCCAACGTCTTCGTGCGCTACGTCCCCATCATGTCTCTGCACTGGCTGGACGAGATCGTCGAGCTGGCATTCGCCTGGATGGTGTTCTTCGGCTCGGCCGCCGTGTGGATCCTCAAGGGCCACTTCAGCGCGGGGGATTGGATAGGAAAGCGGCTTAAAAATTCCAGGGCCAAGGCCGCCTACCGCTTGGTGGTGGACCTCGTAGCCTCGGTCTTCATCGGGGTCTTCTTCTGGTACTCGCTCCAGCTGGTCATGCGCTCAATGGAAGTGACGGCTGTCTTCGGGTTCCCGCGAAAGATCATCTACGCGGCCATGCCCATTTCTTCTGGGATCATGTTCCTGTACTCGCTGAGGTTCATCGTAGAGGGCGCGATGCTGGTGGCCGCTAGAAAAAAGTATACAGGCATATAAAAAGAAAGTATCGATGCAAAATTCTCATTGAAGCGCGGAAAAGCTCTTCTGTCGTTGAATAAGTATGGAATTCCCATATACAATCGGCTGGGAGAGAAAAATGCCCATCACCGATTTTCCCCCTTGATATACTCGAAAAGTATGAAATACATGAATGGAAACATGCGATCGCTATATTGGAAAACGATTTTCCCAGGGAGTGGAATGATATCATAGATCTGCTGAGGGCATTTCGCTTAAAACGATCCTGGATAACCGCCCCTGGCGGGAGAAAGTCCCCAATCGCGGAATGGGTGGATGCATTTATGTCCGCTCGTGGTTGGGTAGAGAAGAAATTCCTGACTTCGATGATAGTGGATGATCGCAGGATGGAGAGTCCCACTCATAAGGTCGATAGCTATAAGAATAGAATCGCTCTCGAATTGGAATGGAACAATAAAGATCCATTTTTTGATCGTGATTTGAATAATTTCAGGCTTCTTTTCGAACTGCGGGCAATCAGTGTCGGAGTCATTCTGACCCGATGTGATGAACTCCAGACCATATTTGACAGCCTCGGCAAAGGTTCATCGTATGGCAGCTCGACAACGCACATGTCCAAATTATTGCCGAGGATTGAAGGAGGCGGAGGTTCTGGTTGCCCGATACTCGCGATCGGCATGACTGCTGGTCTATACGAGGAGGACTGAGTGGAAGCAAAGGACGACTTCATCTCCTTCGTGGCGGGAAGGAAATTCGCGACCATTCTAGCGGATCCCCCATGGCGGTTTCTCAATCGGACAGGAAAAGTCGCCCCGGAACATCGACGCTTGACGCGCTATCAAACGCTCAGCACTCAGGAGATTTGTGAAATTCCCGTATCCACGGCAACACTGGAATCGTCTCATCTCTATTTGTGGGTACCGAACGCCCTGCTCCCGGATGGATTAAAAGTGATGGAAGCCTGGGGTTTTCGTTATAAGGCGAACATTGTATGGCATAAGATCCGGAAGGATGGCGGTCCGGACGGACGTGGAGTGGGTTTCTATTTTAGAAATACGACTGAACTGCTGCTTTTCGGAATCAAAGGCAATATGCGGACTTTATCGCCAGGCAGAAGCCAAGTGAACATCATACGCTCGATGAAGCAGGAACACTCGAGAAAACCTGAAGAACAGTACCGTATCATCGAATCTTGCAGCCCCGGACCTTTTCTAGAGCTCTTTGGCAGAGGATCGAGAGAAGGCTGGACTACCTGGGGGAATCAAGCCGAAGAATATGAAATATCTTGGGATACGTACAAAAACAACTCACTAGAAGGCAAACCTGGCAAGAGGCAATTGCCCCTCGAGGTATACGAAAAGAAAAGACGGAACATCTCATAAGTACGACTACTATTGTCTAGAACATGAAGACATCCCCCGAACTCATGGGCTGTAGCCTCTCCCCCATCTGCGATTTCAGGTAGGAGAAGGCCACCTCCCCCGTGCAGTGCCCGGCGTAGTAGGTGACTCCGGGGAAGGCTAGCAGATCAGCGGCGAAACGCTCGAGAACGGCTGGCGATTCGGGAGTCCCTTTCAGGGCTACGTAGAGGTGCATTCCCGCGAAGACGTAGGTTCGAGGCCTGAGGTATCCGCGTTCGGCCAAGGCTCCCATGATGTCGTGCAAGCCCAGGTGGGAACAGGACGAGAACACGAATGCGGAATCGCCCTCGTGGACAACGAAGGCCAGCTCGTGCGCGAAATCGTCCTGCGCAAACCAGAGTCCTTTCCTCATGTAGAGGTTGGAACTCGATCTTAGGTAGGGAGATTGGCGTTGGATGCCCACCACGGCCCAGGCGCCGTGAGAGAGTTCCCTGTCGGCGTCCAAGCCGACGATCCCCGCGTCCGAGGCAAAGGCCCTCGGCATGCCCACGTTGAAATGCAGGATCCCGAAGCGTCGAACGTAGGATCGCCTGGTGGCTTGCCTGGCCATGTACACCGGAGCCGTGGGGTTGATGGAGCGGAAGAGGGGGAGGCCGCCCGAGTGGTCGCCGTGGCCGTGAGAGAGAACGGCGTAGTCCACCTGACTGAGATCGACGCCGAGGGCGGCCGCGTTGTGGGCGAAGAGTTCTTTCTGCCCCGCGTCGAGGAGGATTCGCGCTCCGCCGGTTTCCATATAGATAGAGAGGCCATGCTCGGCTTCGATCCCGGGCCGATTGGTTGTGTTCTCGACGAGTATGATTATCTTCATGCGTCGCTCCTTTCCGCCTTCGGTTTGGCGCGGCGGCCTAGATGCAGCAATCCATGAGCCCGAGTAGATGCTCGGCTATCTCGGCGAAACCGGCCCCGCCCTCGCGCGAAGCGATGAAGGCCGGCATGCGCTTCATCATCGAAGCGTAGCGCCGCACGGTGGCCACGCCGCAGGCCATAGGGAAATGGGAGAACATGGGCTCGTCGTTGGGAGAATCCCCGACGAATATTACCGTTTCGCGATCGCGCTTGTCGTCGTAGCCGAAGCGCTCCGCCAAGTATAGCTTCGCCATGCCGAGCTTGTCGTAGTCGCCCATCCATGCGTTGACGTGGATGGAGCTCACCTTGGCGCGGGCGCCCTCCTCCTCGCATATCGCCTTTATCTTAAGCGCTTCGGATAGGGGCAGGGCGGGCTCCTCTTCGGCGAAATCGATGGC
>DATCUA010000216.1:0-2384 GCA_036567645.1 Rectinemataceae bacterium
CGGTCCCGCCGGGCGCGATTCTGCCGCGGGTGGCTTTGCCGGCGTAAAACGGGGCTGGAGAAGGCTCGTCGTCGAAAAGCCCTACGGCAGGGATCTTGCGAGCTCCAGAGCGCTCACTGCCGTCTTGCAGCGCAACTTCGACGAGCGGGATATCTACCGCATCGATCATTACCTCGGCAAGGAGACGGTGCAGAACCTCCTCTATCTCCGCTTCGCCAACTCCATCTTCGAGCCTCTGTGGAACCGGGAACATATCGAATCCATCCAGATCTCGGTCTTCGAGACCGAGGGCATAGGCCAGAGGGCGGGGTATTACGAGAGCGCTGGAGCCGCCCGGGATATGTTGCAGAACCATCTCATCCAGCTTCTCTGCCTCGCCACCATGGAGCCTCCGGCCACCCTCGATCCCGAGAGCATACGGGACGAGAAGGTGAAGGTCCTCCGATCCATCTCTCTTGGCAGCCGGAAAGGCATACTTGCGAACTCCAGGAGAGGCCAGTATGCGCGGGGAACCGATGCGGCCGGTAGACCTGTCCAGGCCTATGCAGAAGAGGAAAGGGTCCGGCCCGGATCGACCACAGAGACCTACGCAGCTTTGCGCCTGGAACTGAACAACTGGCGGTTCTCCGGAGTGCCTATAACCCTGAGGACGGGCAAGGCCTTCGCGCGCAAGTTCAGCCAGATAGACGTGCGGTTTCGCAGGCCTCCCGCCGCCCTCTATGCTGCCCGGTGCGGAGAGGAGCTCCTCGACAACTGCCTCACCATCAGGATACAGCCCGACGAGGGAGTGTGGCTGAGGTTCAACGCCAAAGTACCTGGAAAGCCCGCCATCAGGGCCCGCGAGTTGAGGTTTTCCTACACCGAAGCCGAATCCTCCCTGCCGGAAGCCTACGAGCGGCTCATCGGCGACGCCCTTTCCGGGGATTCGACACTCTTCATCAGGGCGGACGAGTCCGAGGGAGCCTGGAGGATCGTGGATGCCGTGGAGGAAGCCTGGGCGGGCGCCGACCCTGGGGCCTCCCCCGACGAAGGAGGACTATCACTGTATCCAGCCGGTTCGCCCATACCGGAAGGGGACCTATGATATCCCCGCCCGAGACGTTCGGCTCCTATGGCGCCTGGCTCGGGGCGTTCAAGCGCGCCTTTTACAACGCGTATTCCGATGCCCGAGATTCTGTCGCCGGGCAGGGCGGACCTCCCCGGGCCGTTCCTGGATTCCATGTCTGCCTGGCTGGAGGGAGGACGCCGGCTCCTCTCTACTCCGCCCTCGCTGCCGATCCGGATCTGGCAGCCTTGTCCGAAAGCCTCGGGCTCCATGTCTGGGTAGGTGACGAAAGGCAGGTGGACCAGGATTCCCTCCTGCGCAATAGCCGCATGATCGAGCTTGCTTTCGGCCCTGCGGGAAGCTGGCCGCGACCCCCGGTCATCCATCCTTGGCCATCGGGAGAGGCGGACGCTGCGTGCGCCTCCTACCTGGCCGAAATACGTGCGGCCCTCGGTCCCGGCCCCCCTGGTTTCGACCTGGAGGTTCTGGGCTTAGGCTCGGACGGGCATACTGCTGGCATTTTTTCCCTCGATAGCCTGGGGGGGCATGGTGCCTGCGCCCCCACCTGGGCGCCGAGCGAGCCTCGATCGAGGATGAGCCTCTTTCCGCCCATTCTCGCCTCGGCGCCATACATCCTCGTGCCTGTCCGAGGCCCAGACAAAGCTCCTATACTGGCCGAGCTGTCGGCCGGACTGGATTGCCCCTTCGCCCGCGTCCTCGGATCGCGCGGACGCATACTCTACCTGCCCGAACCGGAAGGGAGAACAGCATGAAGATACTAGACGCGCGACGAGCGGGAGCCGCTCTCTTCATGATCGGGTTCGCCGCCTCCTTCATCAGGCTGGGGGCTCAGGAAAGGGTCATGCGACAGACTGTGGATTTTTCCGGCTACGTGTGGAATATTCGCCAATCCGAGGATCCAGGAGGTCCCCTGGACAACCGCTTCGCCGGAAGAGACCGCTCCGTGATCTTGCGGCAGGACGGGGCCCTGGAGCTCAGGGCGAGCTACGAGGGCGGACTCTGGTACGCGGCCGAAGTATCGACGGTCAAGCGTCTCGGCTACGGGGTCTACACATTCAGGATCAGGACGGACCTGAGCGGATTGGACCGAAACCTCGTGCTTGGATTATTCACCTATTCCCGTTCCGCCGCCGACAACCATTCGGAGATAGATATCGAGTTCTCGTCCTGGGGAGATGCTCGGAATCCTCCCCAGGGGCAATATGTCGTCCAACCATACGACAAGGAAGGGCACATGCTGAGGTTCGGCCTCTCGGGGTTGGGGGAGAGATCCAGCTTCCGTATAACCTGGAGAGCCGACAGAGTCGAGTTCTCGAGC
>DATCUA010000217.1:0-3468 GCA_036567645.1 Rectinemataceae bacterium
TCGGTCTTTGCCATACCTGCGGCACGGAGATCGTGGGGATAACCATGGGGTCGCGCGGAGCCCTGTTTTCTAGGGGCGGGCAACGCTTCGTCCAGCCCGTGAAACCGGCGGAGCGTGTGGTAGACACTATGGGCGCGGGTGATAGCTTCATCGCAGGATTCTTGACCAGGTACTGCGATTCGGAAGATATGGCTTCTGCCCTCGATTTCGCGGCCGAGAGAGCCGCTTTCGCCTGCGGGTATTACGGGGGTTTCGGCTATCCGCACCCCTTCGAGGTTTGACTCGGGAGAAAAGCAATTCATGCTGACCCAGACGAGCGCCCGTCCTCTGTACGAACAGCTCAAGCAGGCTCTCATCGGCCATATACTCGCCGGAGACCTAAGCTACGGAGACCGACTGCCAGGCGAACTCGCCTTGGCCGAGCAGTACGGGATCAGTAGGATAACGGTGCGAAGGGCCCTGGCCGAACTCCAGGCGCAAGGGTATCTCGATTCCCAGCAGGGGAGGGGGACTTTCGTCAGCTACCGCCACGTGCACAGACATTTGCGAACATTCGGAGGCTTCAGCGAAAGCTTCGATGACGGGAAGAAGAACAAAACGAGTCATATCCTATCCAAAGAGATCGTGAAGGCCGATTTGGACGTGGCTGAAAACCTCCGCATCGAGCCCGGCACCGCAGTCCTCCACCTCAAGCGCATCATGGCTGACAGCTCGGTACCCTATATGGTAGACAACGCCTATTTCGTCGAGTCGATGTATCCTGGCCTCGCGGACCTGCTCGAGGATGACATCTCGACCTTCCAGCTCATGCGGAGCCGCTACGGCATAGTCTTTGCCAAAGCTTACAAGACGCTGGCCGTCATAAGGGCAGATGCGGGGCATGCGGAGCTCCTGAAGTGCGTCCCCGGCGATCCCCTTTTCTCCATCAGCAAGGTCATCTACGACCCCAAAGACACACCAGTCCATTATTCGCACTACCTCGTCCTAGGGGACAGGTGCGTATATACCCTCACTGTTTCTGGCGACCAGCCTGATATGGAATTGAAGCACCAAGATCCCAAGCCAGGGAACGAGGCCTGATCAACCCTCAGGCTTTTAGAAATGAAGCCGATCTAATTGCCCTCAGCGGCATCTCTCTCTATACATATAAAAGAAGGCGGCACGTATTCGGCATTGGCCTAGCGATTAGAGCCCGAAGACCCGCTTCTCTCCTCTTTCCAGTATGCCGGAGAGGATTTTGGCCGGATCCTCGAACTTTCCGAGCAGAATCATGGCCGCGATGATGTAGGGCTTGAACGAGGCTTCCCTGTAGGTGTGATCCCGATACCTGTCGAATACCGAGGCCGCCACCTCGCCCGCTTTGCAGGACACTCCGGTGATGTCAGCGGGGAGGCAGTGCATGTAGAGGGCCTGGGGCATGTTCTCGCCACCTTCCTTGGTCAGCTTCATCTTCTCTTCCGTGCACTCCCAGTCCTTGAACTTGGCGTTGTTGGCAAGGCAAGTTTTTTCCAAGTCCTTCAGGCCGGCCTGGTCTCCCTCATGGAGGAGGGGAACTCGTTTGAGCATAACCTCGTAGGGAGCCCAGCTCTTGGGATAGACGATGTCGGCGTCCTTGAAGGCCTCGTCCATGGAATGGCTCAGGGTGAAGGAGCCTCCCGAAGCCGCAGCCTGTTTTTTAGACAATTCGACTACCTCGGGGATGAGGTCGTAGCCCTCGGGATAGGCGAGTGAAACCTCCATGCCGAAACGGCTCGCGAGCCCGATTATGCCCTGGGGCACGGAGAGGGGCTTGCCGTAGGAGGGGGAGTAGGCCCAGGTCATGGCGATCTTCTTGCCCTTGAGATTGTCCAAGCCTCCGAAGACATGGGCGAGGTGGAGGAAATCCGCCATGGACTGAGTGGGGTGGTCGATATCCGACTGGAGGTTGACCACGGTGGGCCTGGAGGGCAGGACGCCGGCGGCCACGCCCTCGTCCAAGGACTTTGCCACTTCCCGCTGGTAGCGATCGCCCTCGCCTAAGTACATATCGTCGCGGATGCCTATAGCCTCGGTGAGGAAACTGATCATGTTCGCCGTTTCGCGCACGGTCTCCCCGTGAGCTATCTGGCTCTTGCCCTCGTCCAGGTCTTGCACGTAGAGGCCCAGGAGGTCGCAGGCCGACGAGAACGAAAAGCGCGTGCGGGTGGAGTTGTCCCGGAAATTGGATACTGCTATGCCCGAATCCCATACTCGGGGGCTGATGTTGTTCTCCCGCATGGCCCGCAGGATATCGGCCACGAGGAAGGTTGCATCCAGTTCCTTAGCGCTCTTCTCCCAGGTGAGAAGGAAATCCTTGCCCTTCATGTCCACGCCGAGGGCGCCGAGCTTTTCGATTGCCTTGAATATGCCGTTCTTGTCCATCGTGGAGTCCTCCGCCCCGATTCTGGCAGACGATGGCATTGAGGCGCAAGCCCGATGCAGCCAGGTCTGGGCAAGGCCACCCGGGGTCGGCGACGTATGGTCGGCGACGTATGGTCGGCGACGTATGGTCGGTGTCTTTCCATTGCGCCTTGGCCGGCCACGTGTATACTTGAGGCCATGAGGATGTCGACAAAAAGCTTTTTCCGCGCCGGAGCCGCCTTCTCGGTGCTTTTGCTACTCGCTTCCTGCGATTTTTTCAAAGGGCTTGGCGTGGCTACCCATCCATCTTCTGGAGCAAGCTTCGCGGCAAGCGGATCGTCCATCTATTGCCTGGGCGGATCGGATGATTCGGATACTCTCCTCGATTCGGCTCTGTACGCTGTCCTGGATTCCGAAGGCGCCATTGGCCCATGGGCCTCGGCGTCGGCCCTGCCTACAGCCATGAAAGACGGCTCTGCCTTCGCTTCGGGCAATATACTCTACTATCTCGGAGGCAGGGGCGCAGGCGGACTTTCCGACGCGATCTATTACACCCTCGTCTGGCAGGACGGGAGCCTGGGATTCGGATCTGACCTGCACTGGGAACGCAACGCCAGATCTCTGCCCCAGCCAAGGGCGAATGCGGCCCTGGCCCTCCACGACGGCTGGGTCTACCTTATCGGGGGCACGACTCCGGAGGGCGCTACCGCTTCCATCATCCGCGCCAGGATCTGGCAAGACGGACAGATTGGCCAGTGGTACGAATGTCCCGAGACCTTGGGCCAAGCCCTCTGGGGATGCTCGGCGACCGTAGCCGGGGATAGGCTCTATGTGGCCGGGGGAGCCAATATTTCCGGTCCTAAAAAGGCTTTTCGGTCATTCGGCTTCGGAGAGTACGGCAGTCTGGCTGATGCGCGTTCCGAAACAGAGCTTCCGATTCCCCTCCAGAAAGCGGTGCTGGCTTCTGACGGGGAGGATCTCATCCTCGCCGGGGGCTGGGATGCGGATGGCCCTTCGAGCTCCGTATACCGATATGAGGGAGGCTTCTGGTCCGATGTTGGCTTGAGCGCCGAGGCCGCAGGATCGGGA
>DATCUA010000218.1:0-6398 GCA_036567645.1 Rectinemataceae bacterium
GCCCCTGAGCTACCGAGACGTGGCCAAGGAAGTGTTCGTCAGTCCTTCGTATTTCCTGAGCCTCTTCAAGCAGGAGACGGGCCAGACCTTTGTGGACTATCTCACGTCCCTGAGAGTGGAAAAGGCCAAGGCCCTCCTGGCATCCACGGAGAAAAGCGTCATGGAAATAGCCGACGAGGTAGGATTCAGCAATCCCAACTACTTTTCGAGCATCTTCAAGAAGGCAACGGGCATGACGGCCAAGGAATACCGGGCGAAAAGCTGAATCGTAATTTTCTTTAGTTTCTTCCTAAGATTTTTGATTGCGCCCGCGCGGAACCCGTTCCAGGATTACCTCGGGTTTTCCGAACCGACTTCGGGAAAAACAGGAGGAATCATGAAACGGAATCGCTTCGTAAAGACATTCGCCGTCCTGATGCTGGCATTTTTCGCCTTGGCCTTAGCCAGCGGCCAGGCGGGGAAGAGCTCATTCAAGATCCCGGTCACCTTCGCGGGCACCGAGGCCGCCACCACTACCCAGAGCAAGATGATGCAAGCGGTAGCCGATATACTGAACGCGGACGGCCGCTTCGACGCCAAGGTCCTGGTAGCCGGCGCCCTCTCGGGCGACACCAACGCCCTGGTGACCCAGGCCAAGCTGGGCATTCCCCTGGTGGTACCCTCGGACCCCGGCCGCCTCGCCAGCCAGTTCGCCATCCCCGACCTCAATATCCTGATGGCGCCCTACATCCTCACGGATCCCGCCGTCCTCAAGGATCTCCCCGACACCGAGCTCTTCAAAGAGTGGTCCAAGAAGCTCGAGGCCCAGGGCATCGTCCTCATAGCCGACATGTACAACGGCTTCCGCAACTTCTACACCACCAAGCCGGTCAAGACGGTCAAGGATCTCTCCGGTCTGCGGATCCGAGGCTTCGGTAACGACATCGGCAACGCCCTCGCCAAGTACTTCGGCTTTGCCAACATTGCTATATCCTTCGGCGAGGTCTTCCCCGCCATACAGCAGAAGACCCTCGACGGAACAGAAGTCCAGGTATCTGCCGCAGCCGGCGCCGCCTTCTGGGATGTCACCAAATACATAGCCATGACCAAGCACTACATGCTCCAGACCGCCTTCGTGTGCTCCACCAGGCTCCTCGCGGGCATGCCCGCCGACGCCAAGGAATTCTTCCTCAAGACTATCCGTGAAAAGGCGCTGGAATATGGAGACATAGCCGAAAAGGACGAAGCCGTTTATTACGAGCAGATGAAGCAGCATGGCGTGACCATCACCGAAGTGAACATCAAGGAATTCCAAAACGCCATCGCACCGCTCTATACGAACAACGATCTCAAGTTCTCGCCCGGCCTCAAGGAAAAGCTCTTCAAGCAGCTCGGCCTCTAGTGGGATAGCGGCTGACGCGGCAATGCCGAGTGCGGCGTGGCCACGTCAGCCGCTCGATTTCGCGCACAAAATACGGGAGTCGGCATGAAAAGACTGTATCGATGGTTCTGCAGGGCCGAGCAAATCGCGTGCGGCCTGGGATTCGGCTTCCTGATTTTCTTCATATTCATATCGGCCATCTTGAGGCTGTTCAAGCTGTCGATGTCCTGGTACATGGACCTGGCCATGCTCTGCCTGGCATGGACGGCCTTCCTCGGCGCGGACGTAGCCTGGCGCGAGGGTCAGATCATCGGCATAGACCTCCTGACGCGCAGGCTGCCGCCCCGGATCAGGAGCGCCGTCGAGCTCGTCGTCCACATCATCATAGCCGCCACCCTGGTGGTCATTGTCATATTCGGAGCCAGGCTCGCCTGGACCGACAGGGTGAGCCGCTACCAGTCCATGCCCATACCCCTGGCCCTGGTCACCCTGAGCCTCGTCGTGGCCGCATTTTCCATGTTCTTCTCCACCCTGCAGAAGATACAGAAGGTGGCGAGACAGCTGTCCGGCTCGGCGGATGGGGGGGCCAAATGACACTCCTACTCCTGTGCTTCGTCGTCTTCATGCTCGCGGGCATGCCCATAGCCTTCGTCATAGGCATTTCGGGCTTCGCCTACTTCCTCTCCCAGCCCCAACTCCCTTTCGAGATAGCCGTCCAGATGACGGTTCAGCAGAGCCAATCCTTCGCCTTTCTCGCCGTGCCCTTTTTCATATTCGCGGGCAACCTGATGAACGTATCGGGCATAACGACCAGGCTTCTGAGCCTGGCGCGGCTTCTGACAAGACGCATGTACGGGGGCACGGCCCAAATAAGCGTGGTCATGAGCACCCTGATGGGAGGGGTTTCAGGCTCTGCCACGGCCGACGCCATGATGGAGACGCGCATCCTCGGCCCCGAGATGCAGAGGCTAGGATACTCGAAAGGCTATATCGTGGCGGTCAACTGCACCACGGCCCTCATCACGGCCACTATACCGCCCAGTCTCGGCTTCATCATCTTCGGCTTCGTGGGCGAAGTCTCCATAGGAAGGCTCTTCGCCGGCGGAATCATCCCAGGCATCCTCATGATGTGCTTTCTCATGGCCACAACGACTATCACGAGCCGTTACCACAAGTACGATCCGCCCCGCCCCGATGCTCCCCGCTTGAGCCTTGCCGAACTCTTCAAGAACCTCAAGGACTCGATCTGGGCCCTGCTTTTCCCCATCCTTCTCATCGTAGGCATACGCCTCGGAGTCTTCACACCTTCGGAATCGGGCGCCTTCGCCGTCATCTACGCCATCGTGATAGGCAAGTTCGTCTACAAAGAACTCAGCTGGGAAAAGTTCAAGGGCGCCCTCGTGACGAGCTTCAAGGACAACGGGGCCATCATGCTCCTCATCGCCCTCTCGGGCTCCTTCCAATGGGCTCTCACCTGGGTTCAGCTCCCTGTGGCCCTGAGCAAGCTCATCTTCGGCATCACCACCAATCCCCAACTCCTGGTGATCATCATGCTGATCTTCCTTTTCATCACGGGCATGTTCGTCGACAGCAACGTCAATTTCCTCCTCCTCACGCCTATCTTCCTGCCCATGGTGAAGAGCCTCGGGGTAGATCCCGTTCATTTCGGCGTCCTGATGGCCACCGTGGTCACCTTAGGCGTCATGACGCCGCCCGTGGGAGCGGCTCTGTATTCGGTGTGCGGGATCATGGACTGCAAGGTGGAGGACTATACGAAGGCGGCCCTCCCCTTCTTCTTCGCCATCATGCTGGAGCTCTGCCTCCTCGTGTTCTTCCCCGGGCTGGTGACCTGGATACCGAACATGATTTTCGGGAAGTTCTAGCTGCTTTGCGCCGCACCGCGCCGCACCGCGCCGCACCGCGCCGCGCCGCTTGCCAAAACCGGCGTTGGCGGATGAGATATAGTGCCAGGAGGCGAGAGAAATGGGAAATGCCTTTAGCGTGACCGATCCGGATTTCGAGGTGAGCCCCTTCACGGGCATGACCAAACGCCACTATATAGACTGCGCCAAGTACCTTCTGGAACGGGCCTTCAAGCACGTGGCCGACAAGGACTCGCCCTTCGCCTTTCCCATCGTCCCCGGGAAGACCTACCCCCAGGCCGATTCTCCCCCCTGGCGCTTCCGCTCCCACGAGTTCGAGTCTCTCGAGCGCAGTCTCACCTTGGCCGCCCCCCTCATGCACGTCGAGCCCGAGGTGGAGATACGCGGCATTCGGCTTCGCGACTACTACTGCAACCAGCTCTACAAGATGTTCACCCCGGGGAATCCCCAGTCCCTCCCCTTGCCCGAGGACATGCCCGACGCCACATACCAGTTCACCTGCGAATTCGGCGGCCTCCTCAAGACCCTCCTCCTCTTGCCCGACGTCATCTGGCCGTTTTACACCCAGGCTCAGAAAGACGAAATGGCGGTATGCATTTCCAAGTGGGCCCATCACCGCACCACCCAGAACAACTGGCGCATCTTCAACCTGGTAGCTCTCTCCTTCCTCAAGAAGCACGGATACGAAATAGATGACGAGCTCTTGAAGAGTCATCTGCTCTGGGTGGTCTCCTATCATTCCGGCGAAGGCTGGTACCTGGAACAGACCTACAACTATTACACCATCAGCCTTTTCATCGTGTACGGCACAGTCTGGAACAGGGCTTTCGGCGACGAGCACTATCCTGAGATAGCGGCCACGATCGAGCGCTCGGCCTACGAGATGATGAAGACCTATCCCAACTTTTTCGCCCGGGACGGCTACATCAATATGTGGGCGCGCTCGATCTGCTACCGCACCTGGATATCCGGCGGCTTCCCCGTCTCCTTCATGCTCAAGGGCGGATCGCCCCTCGATCCGGGCTGGGCGAGACGGCTCTGCTCGGGCTCGATACTCCAGTTCGTGTCCAGGGAGGATTTCTACTATAACGACATACCAGCCCTCGGCTTCTACGGGCACAAGGAGTACATGGTCCAGAACTACTCCTGCCCGGGCAGCCCCTTCCTCATGTTCCTCCCCTTCATCTGTCTCGCCCTGCCCGACGACTCGCCCTTCTGGACGGCCCGGGAGAACGAGGGCTTCTGGCCGGGGCTGGGAACCGCGTCCAAGGTTTCCGTGCTGGAGAAGCCAGGCCTCGTACTAGTCAATCACGGCAGGACGGGGACATCGGAGATAGTGCCCGGGAAGACCTACTACGACGATCCCAACTATTCAAAGCTCGCATACAATACCCATTTCCCCTGGGAAGACCACGACGCCGAAGGCGGCACGGCGATGGAATACGCCTTCCGTAGTCTCGATCCCCGAGACCTGCGCGGCGATGACATCAACTTCTACCTGACCGGGAAAACCCTCAAGAACGAAGCTTCAGCCAAGGCCGACTACACCACGTCCAAGAGCATGGTGTTCAACGGCATGCGCGAGGGCGTCCTGTACCGCCAGGCCATCATGCGCCAGCCGCCCAACAACGGGGTGGGCTATATCATCGACCTGGCCGAGGTCGGACTCGAAGGCGGCGTCTTGCGGATAGATCGCTCGCGCCTGGCTTTCGAGCACGAGCTCACCCTGGGCTGCTTCGGCCTTCCCCACCTGGGCGGGGCGGCCGCCGCGATCCATCGCTTCGAGGATGGCCGGCGCAAGGTGATCACCGCGGCCATACCGGGAAGGCGCGTGGCCCTCGTCGCCTACTCGGGCTGGGACGATCTGGCTTGGCGCGTCCATTCGGACCGCAACGCCGAAGCCGACGAGAGCACGGTGATCTACGCCCACAGGAAGCGCATGTCCAAGAATCCGCCCATGGAGCTCATGGTAGCGGCCCTCCTCCACAGGATGGACGACGGGGAGTGGACTGATGAAGAGCTGGATCCCCTGCTCTCCATCGAGGTGATGGACATAACGCCGCGCTACTCGGCCTTGGGAGCTAGGCTCGCATTGCGGGACGGCAGGAACCTGACAGTCGATTTCGCGGATATAGACGGGAACAGGAGCTGCTGAGGGGGCGGGACTCGCCAGCGCCGCCGAACCCGGGCGGCGCCGGCTTGCGGTCAGCCGATCCGGATCCAGGCCCTTGTTTTTGCGCTCGCCAGCGCCGCCTCAACGATTTTCGCGTTGGCGTGGCCGTCGGAAAAGTCGGCGTGGACGCCTCGGCCAAGCCCCCTGATTCGCTCGTAAAAACTCGAGATGAGGGCGCGCTGAGCGGCGTCGCGGAAATCCTCCCATGCAGGCGAATCCATGCTTCCCCAGCGCTCTTCACTCATCGACCCATCCGGCCGGCCGATTCGCAGGATGTCGGCGCTCTCGCGCTCCCAGCGCGCCGAGCCCAGGGACCCGTCCACGGCTATGCTGAAGGAGCTCCTGGCGCCCGCCGTCGTCTGAGACACGGTAAAGCTGCCTCGTATTCCTGAGCGGAAGCGGAATATCGCCGAGGCGTAATCCTCCGTATCGACTCGCACCCGCTCTGGCCCTTCTTTCGTGGGCGGGGCGCCCGCTGGCTTCAGGCGCTCCGGCACGAAGGTGGCGAAGTCGGCGCAGATCTCGGAGAATTCGTCGCCTATGAGCCAGCGAGCGAGGTCGCACCAATGGGAGCCGATATCGGCCATAGCGCGCGAAGGCCCGCCCAGACGGGACTCGACGCGCCAGTCCCATACGTTTTCTGAGATGAGCTGGCCCTGGAGGAAGCCGCCGCGGACCGCGTATATCTTCCCCAGATCGCCCGTTTCTATCATCGATTTCAGTCGCCCCAATGTGGGATAATGGCGATATACGAAGTTGACGGCCGTTGGTATGCCCCGGTCCGCGGCCAGGGCGGCGAGCTCGGCCGATTGGGCCGGGTCGACCGTCAGGGGTTTTTCGCAGAGCACGGGCTTTCCAGCCAGGAGGCAGGCCTTAGCCACATCGAAGTGCTCGAGGTTGGGGCTACAGACATGGACGACCTCCAGCCCGGGATCGGCGAGGAAATCCTCGAGGTCGGTGCAGGCCCTGGCAGGCCGCGTCC
>DATCUA010000219.1:0-11739 GCA_036567645.1 Rectinemataceae bacterium
AATATTTAATTTTGGAGGAATGCCATGAAAGAGACTTTCGCCGAATCGGCGGCCGCGGAATCGGCTCCCGCCACGACCTCTTCTTTACAGCTCGAGCCCTGCACCTCCGCCCACGACGCCGAAGCTTCTCGGCCATCCAAGGAGGAGGAAAGCTGCGATGAAGGCATCCGCTGAACAGAGGAGAGCCTCCAGAAAACTTCGCGGCACCGCTTCGGTGGACGGGGCGGGCGTGTCCCTTGTCCGGATCTTCGGGAACGCAGAGGCGTCCTCGATGGATCCTTTCCTCCTCCTCGACCATTTCGGCTCGAACGAGCATGCCGAATATCTGCCCGGCTTCCCCTGGCATCCCCACAGGGGGATGGAGACCGTCACCTACTTGGTCGAGGGAAAGGTCGAGCACGGAGACTCCATGGGGAACAGAGGAGCGATCGCACCGGGCGACGCCCAATGGATGACGGCTGGCTCGGGAATCATCCATCAGGAGATGCCTCGGCAGGGGAATGCCGGGCCGGGAATGCACGGGTTCCAGCTCTGGGTCAATCTCCCCGCCAGTCACAAGATGACAGAGCCCAGATATCGTTCCATACCCGCTTCTGCCATTCCCAAAGCGAGCTTCCCTGGGGGAGAAATCTCGGTCTTGGCCGGCGAGTACCAAGGACTCATAGGTCCCACTCCCGATCTCATCGTGCCCATGGTCTATTTCATCGTCAGACTCGAGCCAGACATGGACTTCCTCC
Source organism: Rectinemataceae bacterium (assembly GCA_036567645.1). Classification (GTDB taxonomy): domain Bacteria; phylum Spirochaetota; class Spirochaetia; order Treponematales; family Rectinemataceae; genus JAPLSO01. The sequence goes on from DATCUA010000219.1 coordinate 738, forward strand.
TATCCATTCCCGCCATCTACAATGCGGCAGCCTATGTATACCAGGGTTCGGCCGCTATAGGCGGCTTGGTCGCCGATGCTTCCGAACTCCTCGTGTTGCCGCCTTCTTCGAGACCAGGAGCGGGCGCAGTCGCCGGCGATACCTTCGATGAGATTTCAGCCCACTCCGGCCCTGGAGGCGCTTCATTCCTCTTCCTGGGCGGGAAGCCCCTGGGCGAGCCGATAGCCTGGGGCGGTCCCATCGTGATGAACACACGCAAGGAACTGGAAACGGCCTTCAGAGAATACAGGGAAGGGACTTTTATAAAATCCAGGCCCCGGGAGGCTTTTTCGGAGCTTTGAACGGCCAAGCCTCTGTTGCCTCGGCCTTCCGCTCCGTGTACCATGAGCCCATGGAATACTCGGTAATCAGCGTGGTTGGTCCCGATTCGATCGGGATAATGGAGACGATAGCGGCTGCCGTAGCAGAAATCGGAGCGAACATAGAGGAGACCAGGGCCAGCATCCTGGGCGGGGAATTCGCAGTCATAATGCTTGTCTCGGGCAAGGAGGGCTCGGGCCACGCCTTGGGCAAGAGCTTGCCCAAAGCGCTGGCAGGGAAAGGCATGACCATATCGATCCGCCCCACCACCCTGACTGGGCATGCGGCTGGCATACCCTACGTGATAGAATCCCTCTCTCTGGATACGCCTGGAATCGTGCGCGCCGTCACCCAGGCCCTGCTCGCCCAGTCTATCAACATAGAAAACCTGGAGTGCACGGTAGCCTCGGCACCTCTCTCGGGATCGCCCATGTTCAAAATGCGAATAGCGGTCAATATAACCCCGGGAAACAAGCTCGCCCTTCTCAAGAGCGAGCTTGCGAGGGTGGCCGAAGCCCACGATCTCGACATATCCGTACGGCCCCTGCGCTCTTCCGACAGGGACCTGGAATAGGAGGCTCCGGCCTTTCCCCGGGGGCCTAGAACTCGGCTGGGAATCCGGGGAGCTGGGCGATAGCCTCTCTCACCGCTTCTTCGGAATAGTCCAGATCCTGGAGCTTGCCCTCGAAATAGTCGGAATAGCCCTGCAAATCCAAAAGACCATGTCCCGACAAACAGAAGAGTATAACCTTCTCCTTCCCCTCCTCCTTGGCCTGGAGGGCTTCCCGTATCACCTGGGCTATGGCGTGGCTCGTCTCGGGGGCGACGACGAGGCCCTCGGCCCTCGCGAAACTGACCGCCGCCTTGAAGCATTCGAGCTGGGGAACTGAGCGGGGGGAGAGAAGTCCTTCCTTGGCCGCCTGAGATACGAGGGGGGACATCCCGTGGTAGCGCAGGCCTCCCGCATGGAGGCTATTGGGCACGAAGGAGTGTCCCAGGGTGTACATGGGCAGATAGGGCGTCAAGCCCGAGGCGTCGCCCAGGTCGTAGGCGAATGTGCCCTTGGTGAGGCTGGGGCAAGAAGATGGTTCTACGGGGATGATCTCGATCTCGGCTCCGGCTGCCTTGTCGGCGAGAAAGGGGAAAGCCAGGCCGGCGAAGTTGGAGCCCCCTCCCGCGCAGGCTATCACCTGGTCGACGCGCTTCTCGCCGATTTTCGCAAGCTGCTTTTTCGCCTCCAGGCCTATGATGGTCTGGTGGAGCATGACATGGTTCAGAACAGAGCCTAGCGAATACCGCGTGGTGCCGCTCTTGTCCGTCACCGCTGCCTCGACTGCTTCCGATATGGCTATGCCCAGGCTTCCCGGCGTATCGGGATGAAGGGCACGCACATTCCTGCCCGCCTGGGTCCTATCGCTCGGGCTGGGGATGCAGGTAGCGCCCCAGGTCTGCATGAGGAGCTTTCGATAAGGCTTGTGGGCATAGCTGGAGCGGACCATGTACACCTCGCACTCCAGGCCGAACTGGGCACAGGCGAAGGCGAGAGCCGAGCCCCACTGTCCCGCCCCCGTCTCGGTGGTCAGCTTCTTTATGCCCGAGATCTTGTTGTAATACGCCTGGGGGACAGCTGTGTTGGGTTTGTGGCTTCCCGCCGGCGAATTGGCCTCGTTCTTGAAGTATATCCTGGCCGGGGTGCCCAAGGCGCGCTCGAGGCCATAGGCGCGCTGGAGGGGAGATGGCCTCCACGCATAGAGGATGGATAGGACTTCTTCGGGAATGGGAACCCATCGGTCTGAACACATCTCTTGCTCGATGAGATTCATTGGGAAAACCGCGGCCAACTGATCCGGCCCCACAGGCTTCCCGTCCGGGCCGAGAGGAGGGAGCGGGGGGTGGGGCAGGTCCGCAGCCAGGTTGTACCAGCTTCTCGGCATCTCGGACTCGTCGAGCATGACTTTTCTCATCGCGTTCCCCCTTGGTCTCTATCGTGGTGTAAGGCTTTTGTTACTGCCTATAGAAACATCTTACAAGACAAGGGGCGATACTGTCAATAGAAACGTCTGAAAATCTTTCATTTTCTCGCCTCGCGGAAACGAGGTGGAATAGCGTAGCGATCTGCCTAGATATCTGAGGCCGAGGGAACGACGACGTTGTAGAGGCCGGGGATCCTCTCCATCATGAGGGGTAGGTCGCAGCGGGCAAGGTTATCGGCCTCGCCATCGCACTGGAGGGGGATGTTCTCGCTGTAGCCAATCTCCATCCTGTCTGCGCAGAAGTGTTCGATCTCCCGCACTCCCTCGTGCCTTCCGCCCTCGATGGCCCCCTTCACCAGGAGCTTGCGAAGGAAGCTTGCCTGAGAGCAGAGGACGACATTCTCCGGGCCGGGGAGGATCTTCTTGTTCGATCCGTATTGGCGGTTACCCGAAGCGCCCATGGCTGCGAACAGCCTCTCCTTCTCCGACTCGTGAACGAGCGCGCCGTCCGAATCCCAGGCACGGACGCTCATGGGAACGACTTTGACAGCACGTTCGTAGCTCAACGTGGCTACGTTGACCCAGAACTTGTATGAATCGCCGGGGAAGATGGACTTGAGCATGTTTGTCTTGTCTGCCACATAGGCGTCCAGTCCGATGCTGGCGATATTGAAAGACCAGAGGGGGGGCTTGCCGCCCTCCTGGTTGGGACTGACGCGCACTGCCGCCCGCCGCTCCAAAGCAAGAGGGCCGAGGAAGCGTCCTAGGGCTGTTCCGAGATCCCTGCCCTCGGAGCCGTCGTTGCCGGTGCCGAGGGGGAGGCGCAGAACGGCGAATCCATCCTTTTTATCCTCGGGCAATTGAAGCATGCGCTCCACTGTCTCCAGGCTCGTCCCGTCCCCGCCAGCCGTCATGATTATGTGGATGGTGTCCTTTCCGTTGGAGCTGGAGCGCTCGAGGATCCTCTGGGCTATGGCCGATGCATGTCCGCAACGCTCCGTGAGATGGAGCCTCACTTGGGTTTCGCGCTCCCGCGCTGGAAGATGCCCGGCTGCGGCCACGAGGGTCTGGAGTTCGGACTTCCTCCGCGAGGCGATGCGGGGTCGTTTGAAGCCGCCTGCTTTGGGATTGGCGATGATATCCACGAAGATCCTATGTTTGGGAAAGGCGGGGGAAGCGCCTAGAATGGCGCGAACGCCGTCCGCAAGCAGTTCGGGGTGCATGGAAGGAAGGATATTCCCATTTTGCCGGGCTGTCCATGCAGGCCACCGCGAACGGCCCGGACCGGCCCGCGCCCGGGGGCGGGCTGGGATGCTCGAAACCGCTATCCCTTGACCGCCCCCATGGTGAGGCCCTTCACCACGTATTTCTGGAAGATCATGGTTAGGATGATGGCCGGTGTCATGATGGCTACGGCCGCCGCCATAACGGCGCCCCAGTCCACTTCGGCGTAGGATACGAAGTTGTAGACGGCTATGGGGAGGGTTTTCGTGCGTTCCATGGATAGCACCTGGGAGAACATGAAGTTGTTCCAGGAGAAGATGAAGGAAAGAGTAATGGAAGTGACGACGCCGGGGCCGGACACGGGGAGGATGATGTCGCGGAAGGCCCTCTGCCTCGTGGCTCCGTCGACCATGGCCGATTCCTCCATCTCGATAGGTATTGTTTCGAAATACGCCGACATTATCCAGACTACGATCGGAAGGGCTATGAGCATGTGGGAGAGGATGAGGGCGATATAGGAATCCATGAGGCGAAGCCGGGAGAATATTATATACCAGGGCATCAAGAAAGAGATGCCCGGCATGAGCCTGGCCACGAGGATGAAGACGGAGAGCCGCTTCTGCTTGAACCGCGCTATGGAATACGCGGCTGGCAGGCCGAGGAGGAGGGAGAGGCCCACGGCTACGATGCCTACCACTGAGGAGTTGATGAAGTACTTGATGAAGTCCTGTTCGGCGAAGACCTTAACATAGTTGCCCAGTATAGGCTTGAAGATGAGCCGGGGCGGCCAGGCCACAATGTCCACCTGGGTCTTGAAGGATGATGCGAGCATCCAGAGGAAGGGAAAGAGAACGGGTACTGCGATGGCGAGGAGGAGGAAGGCGAAGAGGAGCCTTTTCACGCCGAATGTCTTCATGGCGGCCTCCTACAGCTCGAAGCGCTTTCTCAGCGCCATGATGGCCATGCTCAGGCAGAGCACGATGAAGAAGAGAAAGACGAGGATGACCGAGGACTGGCCCATGCGGAAGTATTCGAAGCTGTATTTGAATGCCATCACGTTGAGGGTTTCTGAAGCGTAGCCCGGGCCGCCCCCCGTCATGGCGTAGATGATGTCGAAGGTCTTGAGCGCGTCTATGGAGCGCAGGATCATGGCGGTGAGAAGCGTGGGGGCTATCATGGGCAGCGTGATGTTCGAGAAGATCTGGATAGCGCCGGCGCCGTCTACCTTGGCCGACTCGTAGGGTTCGGGCGAGAGGGATGCCAGGCCGGCGAGGACGATGAGGGTGATCATAGGCGTCCACTGCCAGATGTCTACGAGGGCGAGTGAGGGCAGGACGGTTTTCGCGCTCGAGACCCAGGCCGAGCCCGGCAGGCCGAGCCTGTCGAGAACGAAGTTGGCTAGCCCGATAGTGGGATCGAAGAAGAGGTTCCAGACTATGCCGATAGCCACAGGCGTAGCCACGAGGGGCAGGAGGAGGATGAGCTTCATCGCGCTCTTGGCCTTGAACTCCCTGTTGAGGAGGAGGGCGAGCGCCAGGCCGAGGACGGTTTCCACAGCCACAGCCATGCCGGTGAAGGAGAAAGTCCTGCCAAGGGCGTCCAGGAATCGCGGCTCCGTGAGCACTCGCGCGTAGGAGCGCAAGCCCACCACCTTGAGGGGCATTCCCGAAGTGAGGTTCCAGTTCGTAAAACTGAGGAAGAGGGTATAGGCCACGGGGAATACCATCATCACCACGACGAAGACCACGGCGGGCAAGGGAAAAAGAATATGGATATTGCGCTCTACAAAACCGCCTCTTTGCATGGATCGCCCTCCCCTACCTAGAAAAGCGGGGCGGATCGCTCCGCCCCGCCCGTGGAACCGGATCGGGGCGACTCTGATGCGCCCCGTACAATTCAGTACATTCCGTACTCGCCCGTGTCCTCGAGAAGCTCGTTGACGGCCTTGACCTTCTGCTTGGCCAGGGTGGCCAGGTTTTGGGAGGTGCCGGCGGTGTTGATGGACTCGATGATGACCTCGCCGATGAGGTCGCGGGCGTTGCCCACGGCGCTCATGTAGGGCCGATCGAAGGGGTTGCCGTTCTTGGCCGCGAAGGCCTGGGATTCTACGAGTTCGGGATTGGCCTTGCCCCTGGCGTTGGGGTCGGCCCAGGCCGAGTTGCGAGACATGGGGATGCTGGCCATGAGTGCCTTCTTGGCGAGATCCGCGCTGGTGGCCCACTTGATGAAGTCGTTCGCGAGGGCCTTGTTCTTGGACTGACGGGCGACGGCCATGCCCCAGGAGACGACGAAGAAGGGGTTGGAGGCCTTGGGGCCTGCAGGCATGTTGGCTATGCCCACTTCGGCCGCGGTGAGCTGGCTCTTGGCCGGGTCGACGATCTGGCCGAAGAATACCGAGGCGTCGGTCCACATGGCCACCTTCCCTGCCTGGAAGAGGGGCATGATGTTCTCCCAGGACATGGAGGTGACACCCTTGGGCCCGTAGAGGGCGAGCATCTTGCCGTAGAACCTGATGGCGTCCAGGGCTTCCTTGGAGTCGAACACGGCCACTCCCTTGTCCAGGTACTTGCCGCCGAAGTTGTAGATATAGGTCGAAAGCTGGGTAACGGCCGCGGCGCCCTTGCCGCGGGAGGCGAAGCCCGCGATCTCGTTGGTATCCAGGGCCTTGGCCGCGGCTTCAAGCTCGGCGAAGGTGGTGGGAACGCTCAAGCCGGCCTTCTTGAAGAGATCCTTCCTGTAGTAGAGGACCTGCCATTCGGTCACTAGCGGCACGAGGTAGGGCTTGGAGCCGAACTTGGCCACGCCTAGGGCGCTTTCGGGATAGTCTGAGAAGTCGTAGTTGGTCAGGGGCTCGTACCATCCGTTCTTATAGAACATCTTCCCTTCCTGCAGTGGCCTGGTCATGAAGACGTCGGCCGTAGAGGAATTGGTGGCGAATTCCGTGGTCAGCTTGGTGGTCAGCTGGCTTTCCTGCAGGCTTTCGACGTTGACCTTCACGCCGGTAGCCTTCTCGTACTCGGGAATGTACTGCTTCAGCAGATCGCCATAGGGATGGTTTGCTAAAAGGACTCGGATTTCCTTCGCCTGGGCTCCCGCGCCGAAGAGGACGGCGACGAGGAGAGCGAGGGCCACGAACCTGGATTTCATGAAAGCCTCCTTGAGCGGTGAATGGGATATCGAAGTTCAAGTATCGATCCAATTTAGCATGGCGTCAAGGCGCATTTTGGAAATTTTTGCCAAGTCATTGGCTATTTTTTTCACGAATGGGTTTACAGGATTGTCCCCCAGTGGTACAAAGGAGGCGGAAGAACAAGAGATGGTCGAGAAAAGTTGCATCTATCTCATCCATTCGCTCGCCGGCTCGTTTTCCGGCAAGGAAAAGACCGTGGCCGAGTATATCCTCTCCCGCCCCTCGGAGGCAGTCCATCCCTCCATAGACGAGCTCGCCTCGCGAATAGGGGTTTCGGTTTCCACCCTCCTGCGCTTCGTGAAAAAGCTCGGCTATGGAGGCTATCAGCAGTTCCGCATCGCCCTGGCTACGGAGACGATGGCCCCCCAGTCTCTCTACTACGACACGGCCCTCGACTCCTCCGAGGATCCGGTAGCGATAGCCTTTTCTTGCGCACGCAAGGCCTTGGAAATGACTGAGCGCCTCGTCGACAGGACTACCCTGGACAAGGTGGCCCGGCTCGCCAGCGAAGCGTCGACTCTCTATGTCTTCGGATTGGGTGGCTCGGGGATAGTGGCCAAAGACGCCATGCACAAACTCGTGCGTACGGGGATACGGTGCATCTCGGCCGAGGATTACCATCTCCAGCTCATGCTCGCTTCGCAGGCAGGCCCCCGAGACCTGGCCCTGGTGATTTCCAACACGGGATCCAACAAGGACTGCCTCGCCCTCGCCGAAATTCTCGGCGATGCGGAGTGCCCCATGGCTGCCATAACCACCTACCCTCGTTCTCCCCTCGCGAGGGCGGCAGACTACTGCCTGCTCGCCGCGGCGCCGGGGGCATCCGTGATTTCGGAAGCGTTTTCCGCCCGCATAGCCCATCTCGCCATCATAGATGCGCTCTATATAGGAATAATGGCCAACCTCGAGGAGGCTGGCCTCGCCAACCTGGAAAAAATGCGGTCCGCCATAGCGGGCCGGAGGCTCTGAAGGCTCCTGTGCTAGGAGCCTATAATTGAACGAAGGAGCATGCGATGAAAGCCGACATCGGATTGGTAGGACTCGCCGTCATGGGCGAAAACCTCGTCCTCAACATGGAGAGCAAGGGCTTTTCCGTTGCTGTCTTCAACCGCACGACAAGCAAGGTGGACGAGTTCTTGGCAGGCCGGGGCGCCGGTAAGAAGATACAGGGCGCGCACAGCCTCGCCGAACTGGCTTCCTCTCTCTCGACGCCGCGCAAGGTGATGATCATGGTCAAGGCGGGCCAGGCCGTGGACGATACCATTGCCCAGCTCCTGCCCCACCTCTCGCCAGGCGACATCATCATAGACGGCGGCAACTCGAACTACCAGGATACCAGGCGCCGCGCGGCCGACCTGGAAGCCAAGGGCTTCCTTTTCGTCGGCTCGGGCGTTTCGGGAGGGGAAGAGGGAGCCCTCAACGGCCCTTCCTTGATGCCCGGTGGTTCCGAAGCGGCCTGGCCGTACATCAAGCCCATTTTCCAAGCCATAGCGGCCAAGGTGGAGGATGGCAGCCCCTGCTGCGACTGGGTGGGTTCGGACGGAGCCGGCCACTTCGTGAAAATGGTCCATAACGGAATCGAGTATGGGGACATGCAGCTGATCTGCGAGGTCTACCAGATCATGCGGGACCGCCTGGGCATGGACGAAGAGGAGATGGCCGCTGTATTCGCCGAGTGGAACCGGGGAGACCTCGATTCCTACCTGGTCGAGATAACCCGTGACATCCTCGGCTTCAAGGACGAAGACGGCCAGCCCTTGGTGCGAAAGATACTGGACACGGCTGGGCAGAAAGGCACGGGCAAATGGGCGGGGATCGCCGCCCTGGATTTCGGCGTGCCCCTCACCCTCATTGGGGAGTCGGTGTTCGCGCGCTGCCTTTCGGCCGCCAAGGATGAGCGCGTCAAAGCCGCCGGCATCCTCTCGGGTCCCGTGGTTCCGGCTTTCTCGGGGGACAAGGCCAGCTTTCTGGCCGATCTGGGCGCGGCCCTCTACGCCTCAAAGATAGTCTCCTACGCCCAGGGCTATCTCCTCATGGCCGAGGCCGCCAAGGAATACGGCTGGAAGCTCGATTTCGGCTCCATCGCCCTCATGTGGAGAGGAGGCTGCATCATCCGCAGCGTCTTCCTCGGCAGGATAAAGGAAGCCTTCGATGCCGATCCGGAGCTCTCCAACCTGATGATGGCCCCGTTCTTCGCCGAAAAACTCGCTTCCAGCCAGGAAAGCTGGCGCAGGGTAGCCGCGGAGTGCGCCCTGGCGGGTATACCAGCCCCTGCCCTCTATTCGGCCCTCTCGTACTACGACGGCATGCGGACGGCATCGCTCCCCGCGAATCTGCTGCAAGCACAGCGCGACTACTTCGGCGCCCACAGCTACGAGCGCACGGACAAGCCGAGGGGCGTGTTTTTCCATACGAACTGGACAGGCCACGGAGGATCCACCTCGGCCTCGACCTATACCGTCTGAAAGAAGGAGGACAGGATGAGCGCGCTTTCCATTCAGCCCAAGAACCCCGGTTCCATAGACTTCCTCGCCCTGGGAGCCCTGGTAACCAGGCTCGACCCGGGCATCGTGCCCTTCGGTTTCGCCGACACCTACCAGGTTCATGTATCGGGCGGAGAATTCAACGTCGCAGCCAATCTCGCCCGTTGCTTCGGCCTGGACACGGCCATAGCCAGCGCCATGGTGGATTACCCGATCGGGGCCAAGGTGGAAGCCTCGGTCCGCTCCATGAACGTGAAGCCCTTCTACAAGCGCTTCAAACACGACGGAGTCCGCGGCCCCAATATCGCCCAGGTCTGGTCCGACAGGGGCCAGGGAGTGCGCGCCCCCGTGGTCTTCTACAACCGAGCGAACGAGGCCGCTGCCCTTCTCAAGCCCGGCGATTTCGACTGGGACAGAATCTTCGCCCCCGGCTTGCGCTGGTTCCACTCCGGCGGCATCTTTTCCGCGCTCTCCCCAACCACGCCCGAGCTCGTGATCGAGGGCATGAAAGCCGCGCGCACGGCTGGCGCCATCGTATCCTTCGACCTCAACTACCGCGCCAAGCTCTGGGCGGCCAACGGCTCATCGGCTTCGGCCCCCGATATCCTGGGAAGGATAGCCGAGCAGGTCGATGTCCTCGTGGGCAACGAGGAGGACCTCCAGCTGGGACTGGGGCTCAAGGGACCCGAGATCAAGGCCAGCTCCAAGCTCGATCCCGAAGCCTTCTACAACACCATCGAGGAAGTCACGGCCCGCTGGCCCAATATCAAGGCCGTGGCCACCACCTTGAGGGAGGTCAAGTCGACCAACAGGCATCTCTGGAGCGCCGTCCTCTGGCTCGACGGCAAGCGGCTCGCCGCCCCCACCTGCGAACTGGACGTCTACGACAGGGTGGGCGGGGGAGACGGCTTCGCCGCCGGCCTCATCTACGGCCTCCTGGCGGGAAGGGAGCCCGAGGAAGCCCTGAGGCTCGGCTGGGCCCATGGCGCCCTGCTGACAACCTTCCCCGGAGACACGACCATGGCCACCCTCGACCAGGTGGAAGCCTTCGCCAAGGGCGGATCGGCGCGCATCCAGCGTTGATCTCGACGGCGCTGAGAACAACGGCGCTGAGCCGGAAGGAGTCGTCATGAAAGCCCTGGTCCTCGAAGCCTACAACAGCTTCGTATACCGCGATTATATCGATCCCGCCCTCAGAAAGCCCGACGATGTCCTCATCCGCGTCCGCGCGGCGGCCATCTGCGGATCGGACGTCCACGGCATGGACGGCTCCACAGGCAGGCGGATACCGCCCATAGTCATGGGCCACGAGGCCGCTGGAGAGGTGGCCGAAGTAGGCCGGGACGTCCGCGGCTTCGCCCCCGGCGACCGCGTCACCTTCGATTCCACCGAGTACTGCGGCTCCTGCTTCCACTGTAAAAGAGGCGAAGTGAACCTCTGCGACAACAGGAGGGTGCTGGGAGTCTCCTGCTCCGACTACAGGAGGGACGGATGCTTCGCCGAGTATGTCGTCGTTCCGGAACGCATACTCTACCGGCTCCCCGACAGCCTGGATTTCGCTGCCGCGGCCATTGCCGAGCCGGCCGCCGTAGCTGCACACGCAGCGGCCCTCACTCCCTTTTCGCTCGGAGACTCAATAACCGTCGTAGGAGCGGGCCTCATAGGCCTTGTGCTCATACAGATTCTCAGGGCTTCGTCCTCGGGGCGGATCGTCGCGCTGGACACGGCTCCGGAGCGCAGGGCTGCGGCCCTGGAACTGGGAGCAGACTTCG
>DATCUA010000220.1:0-5476 GCA_036567645.1 Rectinemataceae bacterium
CCCGTATTCCAGCTATGTAAACCGCGTATACGGCTTTACCGCAGAAGATGGCGCATCCTATGTCGTCAAGTTCTACCGCCCAGGACGATGGTCGGCCGAGGCCATCCGCCAGGAACACGCCTTCCTTTCCGAATGTAACGCGCGGGATATCCCCGTCGTCCCTCCTCTGGCGGCTGAGGATGGTCAAACCCTGTTCGTCCTAGAAGCCGAATCAGAAACTGGAATCCAGGAGTATCATTTCGCTATATTCCCCAAGCGGGGAGGAAGGAGCTTCGACGCCGAATCCGATTCCGACTGGATCAGGCTCGGCGCCCTCGCGGGCAGGCTCCATTCCATCGGCGCTCTCGCCCGTGCGGATGCCCGGCCCCGGCTTTCCTCGGCACTCGCCCTCAACAATCTCGAGGTCATCGAGCCTCTCGTCCATCCTGAGTTTCGCGCCAAGCTTTCCTCGCTTTGCCGGCAAGCCATCGCTCGCTCCGCTTTCCTGATCGACGATCTCCCGATCCTGCGCATCCACGGGGATCTCCACCGAGGCAACATCCTCGACAGGCAAGGGGAAGGTCTCCTTCTCCTCGACTTCGACGACATGGTCATGGGCCCGGCCGTTCAGGATCTCTGGCTCCTTCTGCCCGGACGAACCCACGAATGCCGCCGCGAGCTCTCCCTTCTCCTGGAGGGCTACTCCGAATTCTCGGCACTTCCCCCAGGCAGTCTCGCCGCAATAGAAACCCTCCGCCTCTTCCGTATCCTCCATTTTCTCGCATGGAGATCCATCCAGAGGGAAGACGATTGGTTCAGGCGGGATTTCCCTGATTGGGGCGGGCGGGCATTCTGGCTAGCCGAGTTCGAAGATATTGCCGATCAGGTCGCCGCAATCGAAAACGGACTGGATTGATCGCTTTCCTTCGGCTTCGCCTCAATCCGGGCAGATGCCTGCCTTGCCCAAAATGTTTGCAGAACCGTCTTTTGAAGAGAGCTCTATAGCGGATACCCAGTTTGTCCTGAGGATGAGGACAACGGCTATTGCCGCCGCGGCGTAGTTTGAAAACAGATTCCCCCAGAACACCGCATAAGGGCCCCAGAACTTTTCGGTGGCAAGTATGAACAGGTAGCGGAGAAGCCACACTCTCAACAGGCCGAGTATCAGGGGCACTTTCGTCTTGCCCAAGCCTATGAAGGCTCCCTGGATCGTCATGCACACACCGAAACCCACAACGGAATAGGTGTAAATGTGCAGGGCGCGGTTGGCCACCTCCAGCACCTCGGCCCTTCTCGTGAACAAGAGCGTCAGCCTGGAAGATGCGGGAACGATGAAGGCTATCACCATCGCGGCTGTCGCCGCCGATACCAGGCAGCCGTAAAAGCATGATCGCTTCGCTTTTTCCGGCCTTCCAGCCCCTATGTTCATGCTCACCATGGTCGTAACGGCAGCGCTGAAGGCGCCGGGGAGGATAAAGCCCACCGATGATATGTTGTTGGCTATGCCCTGGCCATTCAGCACAACGGGGCCGTACTTCTGGGTCTCGCTGTTGATCAGGAAAAAACCCAGATTGAGCATGAGCGAGTTGACCATCGCTGGAACTCCAATTCTCGCCAAGCCCGCGATTATTTCCTTTTCGAATGCGAAACCCTTCAAGCTTAGCCTGTCGGGTCCCCGCCTCAGGAAGAGCTCGTGGAACATCCAGGCCGTTATTCCCATATTCGCCACCAGGGAGGAAAGGGCACATCCCACGATCCCCAGCCTCAGCCAGTAGATGAACACGGTATTGAACAGGATCTTGAGAACAAGCATCAGGAGCATGCGTATGAACGGGGCTTCTGGCTGCCCGTTCGCGTTTTTGAGGCCGTTGTATATCGACTCCATGAAGGAAAAGGGCAGCACGAAAGCGTACAAGGCTAGGTACAAGAACACGTTCCCGGCTATGGCAGGATTGACGCCGCGCGATATCACGGCGCTGGCGCCTACGAGGAGCGGTGCCGAAACCAATCCCAGAACGGATCCGGCTACGACTATCTGAGTCGAGGTTTTCTTGGCTTCTTCGAACTTGCCTCTCCCATTGAGCTGGCCAATGATGGCCATCGCCGCCACCGACAAGCCCTGTGCGAAGGCCGTAGCCATATTGATCACGGGTTCGGAAAAGGTCACGGCGCTCGCCACGAGAGTTCCCGAAATGTTATTGATGAACAACCCGTCCATTAGAGGCATCAGCGACTGCACGAGCCCAAGCATCAAACCCGGTAAGGAGAGAAAAATGATTGTCCGGAATAGGCCCCCGTTGAGGATGAGGTTCCGGCGTTCCTCCGTCGACTGCGATAAAAAAGGCACGACCATCGGTAATTAAATGATACTCTATCGCCGTGATCTCAACTAGACGTGTCCCCGAGCCGAAGAGTCTGGGCGAAAAAGCTTCCGGCTATCACTAGCGCTATGCCGAGCCACTTCCAGGGGGTCATAACCTCGCCCTGGAACAGAATGCCCACGAGGAGTCCTAATGGTACCTCGGAGTACGAGAGAGCGCTGAATTTGAACAAAGGTAGACGCTTCATCCCCACGAAGAAAAGCCCGAAACCCACGAAGCCCACCGCCGCTCCGTACGCAATGCCAATCCCCAACTGGGCGAGGGGGACATGAGGAATTTCGGCAATTAGGAAGGGAAGGAATGCCATCCCCCCGATTGCGTTCTGGAAATAGAGCGTGTCTGTTTCAGTCATTACAGAGAGCGCGTCCTTGAAGACTATGGCTGTACCACCATATACGAGGGCGGAAAGAATCATGCAGGCGCTACCGAGCAAATCGTTGCCCGAGATGGAGAATCCCTGGCCAGAATTCAAGGCTACTACTCCGGTTGTAGCCAGGGCGAGGACACCAATCTTCTGCCAGCCGGGCTTTTCCCTCTTTCTCAGGCTATCCATCAACAAGGCGAACACGGGCCACAGATACAGTAGAACCACGGCGTTGCCGATGCTGGTCAGCTTGAATGCTTGTATGAAAAGATAGAGCCTTCCCGCGTTCAGCGCGCTCGTCACGAAAAGCCTCATCCTCATGCCCCGCCTTCCAAGGAGAAGTCCGTGTTTTGCTACAGTGGGAAGGGCCAGGAGGAAGGGAATGGTCATTCTAAGGGAACTCATGGCCAGGCTCGAAAAAGCCAATCCCTTTATATAGAGCCCGCTCGATGCGCCTAGCCCAGCCGCCGCTACCACGGCTAGCGTGGGCAAAATATCCATCCGCCTTTTCGAAAACATTGAGCGAATCCTAAACCTTCCTCGCTCGGCCCGCAAGAATCGGGTGGCAAAAAGCTCTCGTTGCGCATATCGTTGTGCAATAGTAGGAGGATAGAGCGCGCATGGAAAGCCAGGACAAGACCAAGGACTACGCCAGGATAGAGAAAGCCATCGGGTTCCTCATCGCCAATGCCCGATCTCACCCATCCCTCGATCAGGTCGCGAGCCACATAGGCCTCAGCCCCTTTCACTTCCAACGGCTATTCCAGAAATGGGCAGGAATCAGTCCTAAAAAGTTCCTCGAGTACCTCACCGTGGAAAGTGCCAAGCTCCTCCTCGACGAATCCCTGCCCGTCCTGGACGCGGCTCTGGAATTGGGTTTGAGCGGACCTTCCCGCCTCCACGACCTCTTCGTCAATGCCGAAGCCCTAACTCCTGGCGAATATAAAAGCCGCGCCAGAGGCCTCGTCCTGCGCTACGGCTTCCATAAAAGCCCCTTCGGACCCTGCATCCTCGCCTCCAGCCCCAGGGGAATATGCTCCCTCGAATTCATAGGAACCACGAAAAGAGAAGCTGCGACCAGTCTAGAAAAGCTGAAGGGCACATGGAGTGAAGCCGAATTCATAGAGGACAAGGAGCCGGGCGAGCTCGTTCTCTCGAGGATTTTCGGCGCAACGCCTGCCGCAGATACCCCGCCTTTATCCATCCATCTGCGGGGAACGAATTTCCAGCTAAAAGTCTGGCAAGCTCTCCTCTCCATCCCGGAAGGGCGACTCGTTTCTTACGGGCGCCTCGCCCAGATGATCGGCTGTCCTAATGCGGCCCGAGCCGTCGGCTCAGCCCTGGGCGACAACCCGATAGCCATCCTTATACCCTGCCACAGGGTACTCCGCTCCTGCGGAGGCATCGGCGGCTACCGCTGGGGGACGGATCGCAAACGGGCCCTCATCGCCTGGGAAGCCTCTCGAGCACGGAATCGATAGTCTTCTCCCAAGCCGCTATTCCCCCCTGTCGAATCCTGAAAACGGGATTTACATCAATTTTTTCCACACCGGATAGCTTCGCTCTCCACGCCGCGTCTCTCGTCTCGAGCTTCTGCATCAGGAGCTCGAATTCATACTCCACTTGTCCAGAAGCTACATCGATACGCTCTTCGAAGGCCCCGTTGCTCTCCAGCCCCGGGGGTCCGCAGGCTCCCTTGTCTACTATCTTGCAGGCATCGAAAGCATAGCCTCTCTTCACAGCCTCCTCCTGTATAGCCTTTAGAAATGCTCCTATCGCCCCTAGCGGATTGGCGCATTCCCTGAACCTCAGCAACTGGGGATGATGGACATACCCCCTCGTCCCCCCCGCGAGCACTTTCTGCGCGAGCAGTCCCTCGCGCCACGCCGCGAGTAGCCCCTTCGTATCCAGATAGGATGGATGGATCGACCAGAGCCTCATGAAGACTTCCTCGTCTCGACCCGCTTCGCTTCCATTTTGAGCCTGGCTTCAACCACCCTGAACCGGACCATCTTCCGCACAAGATCCCAACGTATTTCTCTTCCAAGGGGGAACTGGATCGCGCCCTTGGAAGTCTTGTAGCCCGATAGTTCCTCCGCGAATTCGGCAATTGCTTTCGGCGTCGGATAAAACCCCATGTGGTGAGCGTAGCAGGCGAAATGGACTAGGTTTTCCCCGAGATGGAATGTCGGCATCCCGTAAGACATCCGTTGAGTAGCTCCCGGAGCTTCCTCTAGAATTATCTTCCTCAACTCCTCCATGTTGCGACGCTCCGACTCGGGAAAAGCCGCTATATAGTCGCCGATCGGGTCTTGTTCAGCTCCCGGCATTATTTGCTTTCTCCTCTTATGTAGGGGCTCCTGAACAACCCCGATTTTCAGTCAATCAAGATCCATGACCAGAATATATTGTACCAGAAGACCTTCAACCGCAAAAATATTTCTTGAAAAATTTCGACAAAAAAGGCTTGCGCCTTCCTCCTCGCAATCACCATCAGGTTCATCACCAGGAACACCAGCATGATCGAGCTCTCGCTCGTCTCTTTCAGCCTCGTCATCACTCGACCCAGTGAATATCGCCTCTTTGCTTCTCCAAATTTCCCTTCCACCGGAATCCGTGACCGCTCGTCCAACTGTTTGTCATCCGGCATGTTTAGTGACCCCGGGTCGCCACTTTTAGTGACCCCCCTACACCCTTAACCAATAGCCGGTTAAGAACCGGCGGTCAAGCTCTGTTGGCGAGTGGCAAAGCT
>DATCUA010000221.1:0-4541 GCA_036567645.1 Rectinemataceae bacterium
CAGGCTCGTCCTGGCCCCCCTCGTCGTCTTCGGCGCCTTCCGCCTCATGGGCGCCCGAGGCACGGCCGCCAGCATAGCCCTCGTCCTCACCGCCATGCCCGCCGCCGCACAGTCCGTCGTGATGGCCGAACGCTACGACCAGGACGCGGCTTTCGCCTCCCAGGTAGTCCTGGCGACAACTCTCCTTTCGGTCCTCACAATCCCCTTTTTCGCTGGCCTGCCCCTTTAAGAGGCTTCTCAGGACGCGCTTTTTGGCACTATTAGTCTCTTTCCAATTGGACTATTGAAATCTTAATTGACACCCACAGGAAGCCGTGAGAGCATTTCCACGAGCGCGACATTCCGCCCATGCGCGGAATTTTTGTCTTCCCGTGTCCTTCCAAGGAGGTTCGTGATGAAGAGATTCATGCTGGGGGCTCTGATCGCCCTCGCTGTCCTTGTCGGCGCGACAGCGCAGGCTCCGGTCAAGCTCAAGATGATCGTCTGGGATCTCAACCAGACTACCTACATGCAGCCCGTTATTGACGCCTACACGGCCAAGCACCCGAACGTGTCATTCGAGATGATCAACATTCCCGCCAACGAATACACGCAGAAGGTGGCCATCATGCTCGCCGGAGGGGATTCCAGCGACCTCATATCCGTGAAGGACATCCCCCAGTACGCCTCGATGGTGGCCAAGAAGCAGGTGGAGAACCTGAATCCCTACATAGCCAAGGATAAGATCGACCTCGGCCAGTTCTCCGGCGTCACCGACCAGATCTCTGTGGACGGTGCCCTCTACGCCCTGCCCTTCCGATCCGACATCTGGATCCTCTACTACAACAAGGACATCTTCGATAAGGCCAAGATACCGTACCCCACCAACGACATGACATGGGAGCAGTACGCCGAGCTGGCGGCCAAGCTGGCCTCGGGAACGGGGGTAGACAGGGTCTACGGATCCCACTACCACACCTGGAGATCCACGGTCCAGTTGCCCACGGTCCAGGACGGGAAGAACTCCATCATTTCCACTGACTACAGCTTCATGAAGCCCTACTACGAGATGGTCCTCAAGATGCAGAAAGACAAGACCGTCATGGACTTCTCATCCCTCAAGGTAGGGAACATGCACTATTCCGGGCTCTGGTACAACGAGCAGATAGCGATGATGCCCATGGGCTCCTGGTTCATCGGCACCCTCATATCCAAGATCAAGGACGGAACCGCCGACATGAAGTGGGGCATTGCGAAGTATCCCCACCCCAAGGGCGTCCCCGCTGGCACCACGGCCGGAACCATCACGTCCATCGCCATCAACTCCAAGGCTCCGAACAAGGAGCAGGCATGGGATTTCGTGAAGTTCTTTTCCGGACCCGAGGGAGCCCAAATCCTCGCCAAGCTCGGATCTCTGCCCGCGGTCCGCAACGCCCAGGTCATGGCCAACATGAAGTCCATCGACGGCTTCCCCCAGGACAGCGTCAGCGCCGAAGCCCTGGGGACGGTCATGGTACGGCTCGAGCTGCCCCTGCACGACAAAGTGGCCGTTATCGAGCAAATCCTCAACCAGGAGCACGAGCTCATCATGACCGGCTCCAAGCCTGTCGACCAGGGATTGGCCGATATGTCCAAGCGAGTGAAGGAAGCTCTGGCCAAGTGAGCTCCGGCTCCAGCATAATCTAACCGATGGGGAGGGGCGCTCCGATTTCGCGGTGCCCCTTCCCAATAGCCGGAGGCCGGTTCTTATGGCGGGAATGACGAAAAAAAACCTTAAGCGCAACCTGGTAGCCTGGTCCTTCGTCCTTCCCAACCTCCTGGGCTTCCTGGCTTTCACCCTGGTTCCCATGGTATTCGCCCTCGCCCTCTCCTTCATGAACTGGGATGGAGCAGGAGAGATCACCTTCGCCGGCCTGGAGAACTTCAGAGAGCTTACCCGCGACGAAACCTTCAAGATATCGGCCCTGAACACACTCTATTATGTGGTTGGCACCGTGCCCACGACCCTCGCCTGCTCCCTGGGGCTCGCCCTCCTCCTCAACCGGAACATGCGGGGGCGGAATGTCTTCAGAGCTATTTTCTTCTTCCCCTATGTGGCTTCCCTCGTGGCGGTGGCCGTGGTCTGGAACATGATGTTCCACCCCTCCATGGGCCCGGTGAACTCCCTCCTCTCGGCGCTGGGCGTGCAGGAACCACCGAAATGGTCGGCTTCTGTGCCCTGGGCCATGCCCACCGTCATACTCTCCAGCATCTGGCGCCACATGGGCTACTACATGATCATGTACCTCGCGGCCCTCCAGGGCATTCCCCGCGAGCTCTACGAGGCGGTCAAGCTGGACGGGGCCAGCCCCTGGCAGAGCTTCAGGAAGATCACCCTCCCCCTGCTCTCCCCAGCCACATTCTTCGTCACCATGATGCTCACCATCAACGCCTTCAAGGTGTTCGACCTCATCTACGTGATGACGGGAGGAGGACCGGGAAGGGCTACGAACGTGCTCGTGTTCGCCATCTACAACGCCGCCTTCATAGAGTTCCGCTACGGATACTCCAGCGCCATGGCCCTCGTCCTCTTTGTCCTGGTGGTGCTCATAACCGTGTTCCAGTTCAGGATGGAAAAAAAGTGGGTGAGCTATCTATGAACCGGCTGGAATCCCGGGCGGGCAGGAGGATAAAGGCTGGCACCGTACTCATCTATGTCCTCCTCGCCCTCTTGTCCGTATCCATGCTCCTGCCTTTTTTCTGGATGGCCTCGGCCTCGCTCCAGATGGATAAGGACGTGTTCCGCTTCCCCTTCAGATGGATTCCCAAGGAACCCCGCTGGAAGAATTACCTCCTCATCTGGAAACGGGTGCCCTTTTTCACCTTCGTGCTCAACACATTCAAGATCACGATCATCGTAACCTTCCTCCAGCTCTTCACCTCCAGCCTCGCCGCGTATTCCTTCGCACGGCTCAAGTTCAGGGGCCGCGACATCCTCTTCATGGGATACGTGGCCACTATAGCCATACCCTGGCAGGTGTACATGGTGCCCCAGTTCATCATCATGAGGAATCTCGGCCTGGGCGACACTCACCTGGCCCTCATCCTCCTCCAGACCTTTACGGCCTTCGGCGTCTTCCTCATGCGGCAGTTTTTCGTAACCATCCCCATGGAGCTCTCGGAAGCCGCCCGCATGGACGGGCTGGGCGAATACGGGATTTTCGCGCGAATCATCCTGCCCAACGCCAAGCCCGCCCTGGCAACACTCACCATATTCAGCTTCGTCACCGTGTGGAACGACTTCATGGGCCCCCTCATATACCTCAACTCGGAACGCCTGAAGACCATTCAGCTGGGGTTGCGGATGTTCATAGCCCAATACTCCGCCGAGTACTCCCTCATCATGGCGGCCTCGATCGTGTCCCTGGTTCCGGTCTTCGTCGTATTCCTCTTCATGCAGCGCTTCTTCATAGAAGGGGTGGCAACGAGTGGCATCAAGGGCTGAGCTCTTCCGCCCGGGGGCCGACAGGCTCGCAGGGCTCCTCGAGGCCAATCTCCCCCTCGTTCCCGGCACCGCTCCCGGCATGGTTCACGGACGCGTGCAGACGTGGGAGGCGGCAAGAAAAGCGGCCCTGGACGCGCCCTGGCTTTCGTCCTATATCGCCGAGATCGAGGCGGAGGCCGAGGAATCCCGCGCGCGCCCCATCCCCGCCCTTTCGGCCGAGCTCTTCGGGCTCTTCGACAGGACAGGGGACCGCGGAAGATACGAGGCCCCCTACTTCGAGCGCAGACGGAGGCTCGTCTCCTGCGCCTTGGCCGCTTGGCTAAACGGTGGAATGCGAAGGCTCTCAGAGCTGGAGCGCCTCATCGAAGCCATACTGGATGAGTATACCTGGGCACTGCCAGCCCACCTCGAGGGCTCCTGCCTCGATCCTGGAGGTGCAGTCCCCGTTCCTGGATGTGCGCCCTGCCCTCACCGCGAATACCTCGACCTCTTTTCCTGCGAAACGGCCTTCGCCCTCTCCGAGATCCTCGCCATCCTGGGCGAAGCCTTGGATAGGGATCTCGCCGCACGGGCGGGCGAGGAGATCGAGAGCAGAGTCTTAGGCCCCTTCCTGGCGAGACCAGTAGCCTGGCGCTGGGAACTCATGATGAACAACTGGTGCGCGGTCTGCGCAGGCTCCATCGGGGCTGCGGCCCTGTACAGGATCTCGGATGCAAAACGGGCGGCGGCGGTCATCGCGCGGGCTCTGCCCAGCCTGGACAGGTTTCTCGATTCGTTTTCCCCCGACGGGGTCTGCCTCGAGGGCCTCGGGTACTGGACCTATGGCTTCGGTTTTTTCTCGGCATTCGCCGAACTCCTGGGCAGGGCCACGGGAGGAACGATCGACCTCTTTTCCGATCAGCGCGCCACGAGGGCTGCGGCCTTCGGTAGAGCGGCCTATATCGACGAGACCATCGCCCTTTCCTTCGCGGACGGATCGGCTGGAGAGCGGCCCCGCCGCGGGCTCGCGCGCTTTCTGGAACAGCGCTTTGAAAAGCGGCGCTTTTCAAAGCGGCGCTTCCCGGTCGAGCCACTTCCG
>DATCUA010000222.1:0-2038 GCA_036567645.1 Rectinemataceae bacterium
ATGGTGATCACGAGGATAACCACGGTTCCCGCGTATATGAAAGGATTCTTTATACCGCGCCTTGGTTCTCTTTTCTTTTCGGACGCGAGTACCTTCTTTTTAGCCTTGGGGGCGGCCTTTGAAGCGGTCTTTAGAGCCGCCTTATTCTCTTTTTCGTTGGCTTCCATGGTCTCTGGGGTGCCGGTAGGGACTGCCATAATCTTCCTTTTCGTAGATGGGAATATCGTCGGCAACCCTACCACGATAGGCATCGGCTGTCAACGATGCCCGAGGCACGCGCCGGGAAGGCTGGCGGCCTTGATGGCTGCCTGCCCGGAGATGTATTTTAACTCGGTGAGCATAGTGACAAAAACCGGCGACGACGGCACTACGGGGCTTTGGTCAGGGGAAAGGGTAGACAAGGACGATCCACGGCTCGAAGCCTATGGCACGATCGACGAGCTTTCCTCCTATCTTGGAGCCGCTCGGCACCTCTGCATGGAAGACGAGGTGCTCTATGCGATAGAAGAGGTGCAACGAGCGCTCTTTCGAGTCGCCGGCGAGCTCGCTTCGGCAGCCATGCCTTTCGACAAGCCGATCGTCGAAGAGGATTCGATCCTCCTCGAGAAAATGATTTCGGAGATGGAAGAGAAAGTAGTGCTGACAGGCTTCGTCATGCCCGGCATGACCCCGGGTTCGGCAGCCCTCGATATCGCCCGTACCGTGGCGAGAAGGGCCGAACGCCGGATAATAGCCTTGTCGCGCCAGGCGCATGTCGGATACCCCCTCAGGCGATACATGAATCGTCTTTCCGACTATCTCTTCATGCTCGCGCGCGTTGAGGAGAAGGCGGCGGGCAAGGTGAAGTTCTATTCTTAGGAGAACTCGATGCGCGGTATGCATGATCGAAGGTTCGCTACCGGGTTTGGAATAGGCGCCGCAATCGCAATAGTCTTGGCCGCAATCGCCTTCCTGGCGTTCGAAGCAGGGCGCTCATCCCATGCCGAAGCGGCTCCTCCATCGGAAGATTCATCGATGTCATCCATTGCGAACCTCTACGACTCAGAGGCGACCCGAGCAGGTCAAGTCCGCGGAGTGGAAACCACCGCTTCAGATGCGTCCTACAGCCAGGACGAGGCCGAGGATATCTCCGTATACGAGCGTTATAACGAATCAGTAGTCAACATCACCACAGAAATTGTCGCAGTGAACTGGTTCATGGAACCCGTGCCTCAATCCGGCGGTTCGGGCTCGGGTTCAATCATAGACCAGAGGGGCTATGTACTCACCAATCAGCATGTCGTTGAGGGAGCGTACAAGCTCTTCGTCAGCCTGGCGGACGGATCCCGATACCCGGCCGAGCTCGTTGGAGCCGACAAGCGCAACGACCTGGCCGTGATCAAGTTCGATCCCCCGGCCTCGGTCAAGCTGAAACCGATTTCATTCAGTTCTTCCAAACGCCTCAAGGTGGGACAGAAAGTCCTCGCCATAGGCAACCCTTTCGGTTTGGAGCGCACTCTCACCAAGGGCATCGTCTCGGGACTGGGACGGCCCATCAAGAAAGACGACACCACGGTTCTCCAGAACATGATCCAGACAGACGCCTCCATCAATCCAGGCAATTCGGGGGGCCCCCTCTTCAATGCGCGGGGCGAGATGGTGGGCATCAACACCATGATCTACACTCCTTCCGGAGGATCGGTAGGCATCGGATTCGCGATCCCAGTAGATACTGCCGTGCGCATCGTTCCCGAGCTCATATCCCAGGGCAGGGTGAGACGGGGCTGGATAGACATCGAGGCCATCCAACTATTCCCTGCTCTGGTGGATTACCTGAAGCAAGCAGGCTACGGAGCTCCCGTCGAGCAAGGGCTCCTGGTCTCGGCCGTGGCTTCGGGCAGCCCGGCTGATAAGGCCGGCTTGCGTGGAGGCACAACACAAGTGCGCTATGGGAGGTCTACCTTCAGGGTGGGAGGGGATATCATCGTCCGGGTGGATGGAGCCCAGGTATCCACCATAGCCGATCTCTACTCGGCCCTGGAGGACAACAAGCCCGGCG
>DATCUA010000223.1:0-3652 GCA_036567645.1 Rectinemataceae bacterium
CGTCCGCGCCCGCGATCTCAAGCTCCATGTCGGCCGCCGAATCCGCCTCTTCGCCTGGCCCATAACCGCCAAGCCCGTCCTCACATCCAACGAGGAGCCCATGGAATTCGTCTCATTCGAGGACGAAACCGCCATATTCGAAGCCGTCCTCTTTCCCGAAGCCTTCAAGCGCTTCCGCCACCTGCTTTTCGAGGAAGGGCCGGTCTGGGTCGAAGGCATCGTGGAAGAAGACAGGGGCGCGGTCACCATGACGATCGAGTCCATCGGGAAGGGCGAGCAGGCCCAAGAATGCGGGCATTCTATCTCGCCGACACGTAGCGGTTGCCCTTGATGTGCAATCTCCAGGGATAGTCCCGGGCTTCCTCCGCGTAATCAATGCCGATCCGCTTCGACGACACGATCTCGAAATCGGCGCAGCCCTGGTCCATAAGGAAGAGTTCGTCGCCGCAGAGGTCGATCCCGTTGAAACTCCTGTCTATGCCCAAGGCTTCGCAGAGCTTTCCCGGGCCGTTGGAAAGCCCGAGGATCTTTTTCTCGTCCAAGCTGGCAAGAGGCGCTCCATACCGGTTCAGGGCCATCCTTTCCAGCCCAGAAACCGGTTCGGCGGCGCGAATGAGCACTGCCTGCGGGTCATCCCTGGCGCCCGCGACCACATTGAAGCAGCAGTGCATGCCGTATACGAAGAAGACATATGCGAAGCCCGATTCCCCATAGACGACTTCCGTCCTCGGAGTCCGTCTGCCGGCGTAGAAATGCGCGGCCTTGTCATCGACCCCGATATAGGCTTCGGTCTCTACGATCATCGCTGCTAACCTGCTCCCGTCTACCATCCGGATGATGAGCTTACCTAGGAGTTCCCGTGCCAGGCTCAACGCGTCCGTAGCGTAGAAATCCCTTTGTAGCCGAGTCATACGGGCATCCTCGACCTCGGGCAGGTGCTTCCAGCCGCCTTGAACTCGGGCGAGGGGGAGAAGAGTGGTTCCTTCATGAACGGCACGAGCATGATTTGCTTCGGTAGGCGCTTCTGCGCTAGGTATGATTGTGCCATAGAAGCGAGGAAAGAATAAGTCGAGGCCTCGACGAAGGCAAAAATACCCGAAAACTAGACCCCTTACGCGGAGATCACCATCCTATTGACATCATTTCTATCGGGGTTTATAGTCCGCGCCGGATATAGCGATGTTGCAATGTCGCTATACTTTTGGAGCATAGATCCATGGCCGACCTGAAGCATGATTCAGTTCGAGCGGCCGAGATCGCCGAAATCCTCAAGGCCCTCTCTAACGCTCTCCGCCTCATGATCGTAGCCCGGCTTGCCGATGGTGAGGCCAATGTCGGCGAGCTTTCTTCCTGTCTCGAGACCCCGCAAGCCCTCGTCTCGCAACAGCTCCGCATACTGCGGATGACAGGCCTCGTCGAATTCCGTCGCGAGAATGGCTTCGCCGTATATCGATTGGCCAAGCCCCAGCTCGTCGACCTTCTGCATTGTCTCGAACGCTGCCGCTCAGCCGGCACCTGACATCTCTTCAAAGGACGTTATATGGACATCGAGAAAGAACTCTCCGAACTCAAGGCCAAGGTGGAATCCGCCCCCGGCAAGGAGAATAAGATCTCCATCGTCGTCTTCTCGGGCGACCTGGACAAGCAGTTGGCTTCCATGATCATAGCCACGGGTGCCGCGGCCATGGGGATGAAGGTAGTCCTCTTCTACACCTTCTGGGGCACGGCCGCCTTGCGAGCGCCGGAAAAGAAGGGCGTAGGCAAGGATTTCATGGGCAAGATGTTCGGCTTCATGCTCCCCAAGGGCAGAAACAAGCTCAAACTCTCCCAGATGCACATGGCGGGCGCCGGCACGGCCATGCTCAAGGGCCTCATGAAGAAGAAGAACGTGGCTTCGATGGATCAGCTCTTCGAAGCCGCCGCAGCCCTCGGCGTCGAGATAAACATCTGCCAGATGTCCATGGACCTCATGGGCATGAAGCTGGAGGAGATGATCGACTACCCCAACCTCAAGGTGGTGGGCGTGGCCTCCTTCCTGGCCGACGCCAAGGAATCAGCCGTCCAGCTCTTCATCTGATCCCGATTCAGCGAGAACGAAGCGCGCAAAACGAAGCGCGCAAGGAGAATATCATGGCCGATTACAGCGTAACGAAAACCTTGGATTGCAAGGGACTCGCCTGCCCCATGCCCATCGTTCGCCTCAGTCAGGAGATCGCCAAACAGAAAGTGGGCGATGTCATCGAGATGCTGACCACCGATCCCGGATCTCTCGCCGACGTGCCCTCCTGGGCCAAGTCCACGGGCAACGCCGTCCTCGAAACCAAACAGGAACCCGGGCTCATCCGCTTCTACATCAAGCGCCAGAAGTAAGGTCGTCCCATGGATCCCACACCAGCGACTCGAGCCCTGGGCGCGGCCAAAAGCTCGGCCGACGCGCTGAGCGGAAGCACATTCATCGTGGACACTGCCGGCGCCTCGGCAGCGACGGGTTTCCCTGCCTTCCTCGCGGGGCTCTATTATTTCATCATGGTGCCCCTCGTCTACATAGCCATAGCCATCCTGGTCGCGGGGATCGCCGTCAAGATCGCCTCCATCCTCTCCGCCCCGGCCCCGGCTTACAGCCTCAAGACCTTCCCCGCTAAAAAGCGGCCCATGCTGGCGGCCCTGGCCGACAGTCTCGCCATGCCCCAGATACGCAAGCGCAAGCCCCTGTTCTGGTTCTTCCTCGTCTGGTTCCACCTGGGCATGGTCTTCCTTTTCTTCGGCCATCTCGATCTGTTTCCGAATGTGGGCATCATGCCGCCCGAGTCCAGGCACATGATCGGGGCGGGATTCGTAGGCCTCTCGGTCACCATACCAGCTTTCTACTTCCTCGGGCGGAGATTTTTCAGTGAGAACAGGAGGATATCCGTGCCTTCGGATTACCTATTGCTCCTTCTCCTCCTCTTCCTCTTCCTCCTGGGCGACATGATCTCCTGGGGCAATTCCTGGACGGCCCACGGCTTCGTGATGACCAAGGCCGACTTCAAGAATTACTTCGGCATCCTCTCCAGTTTTTCATTCGCCGATCCTCGCACGGTCTTGCATGGCTCCCATTATCATTTTGTCGTGATCCACGTCTTCCTGGCCGAGATCTTCCTCATGATCCTGCCCTTCAGCAAGATCGTCCATTCTTTCTTCAGCATCCCGCTGAACGCCCTGAGGAGGAAATGATGCTGGACGAACCGACGACCGCCTATCTCAAGAAGCTCTTCGAGACCAAGCTCAACGCGGCCATGCGCCTCTACCTGGACACCTGCGCCCGCTGCGGGCTCTGCGTGGACGCCTGCCACGTCTACGCCTCCATGCCGGACACGAAGTACACCCCCGTGGGCCGCGCCGAGGTGATTCGCAAGCTCTTCAAGCGCTATTTCAAGCTCCAGGGAAAGTTCGCCCCTTGGCTGGGCGAGACCCTGACGATGAACGAGATCGGCATGGACAAGGCCTACGAGGCCGCCTTTTCCTGCACGGGCTGCCGCCGCTGCGTGGAGTTCTGTCCCTTCGGGATAGACACCCAGCAGATCATGTCCATAGCCAAGCTCCTCCTCATCGGCGTGGAAAAGCAGCCCCAGCTCCTCTCCATGCTTTCGGACATGTCGATAGCCAAGGGCGA
>DATCUA010000224.1:0-18942 GCA_036567645.1 Rectinemataceae bacterium
GGCGGCTGGTATCCCGCGGGCCTCCATCTCCTCCAGGCAGAGCCAGGTCTGCGCGAAGGAAACCGGCCAGTAGTACAAAAGGTAGGCGTCCAAGTGATCCTTGTCTGCGAAGTAGTCCCGGCCCACGAGGCTCCGGTCCCCCGTCAGCCCGCGCTGGAGGGCCTTGAGCGCCCGCCCAGCGGCCAGGTCGCCGCCACGATTGAGCGCCTTCCCTGCGCCCCGTGCCATGCCAGCCAGATCCTCGAGGAATGGATAGATCCGCGATACCACCCGGTTCAAAGGCTTGCGCCTTTCTTCCACCGGAGCCTCCTTCAATCTTGTGGGCGATTCCGGCCCTAGTTATACTATGGCTATGAAATCCGCGCCATTCCCGATCATCACCGCGATCTTCTCCGATGAGGGCTCGCGCTCTCTCCTCGCCTCGAACGGATTCTCCCTCGTCGACGTGGGCGAAAAAAGGGCGGTTTTCAGCGATCGCTGCGCTTCGGTTGGCTTGACATACACCGACCTGGTCGGCGCTTCGGAACCAGCGAACATCCACCCCGCCGACTTGCCCATCTTCAAGGACACGGTCGCCAAGCTCCTTAAGGGAGAGATAGGTTTCGCCCAACAGCAGTATCGCTTCATTCGCCTAGACGGACCCCCTCTCTGGCTTTCCATATCCTTCAGGATCATGGACAAGGCCGAAAACGGCTTTGCAAGAGTCATAGTCCTCCACGACGAAGACATAACCCAGCTCCAGGCCACTCAGGAGGAAATCCGCGAGCGGCTCATGGAGATAGACTCCCTCAAGGAACTCCTCTTTTCCATCAACGCCAGCCTCGATTTCGACGAAACGCTGAAGAGGATCATCCAGCACCTGCACAGGATCATCCCCTTCGACAGGGCCACGGTCCAGCGCCTCGAGGGCGACACGCTCTCTGTCCTGGGATGCTTCGGATACACCGAATCCACCGTGAAGGAGCTCAGGTTCACGCTCAGGGGCATGGACAGCCCCTCGGCGAGGGCGGTCGCCAGCCGCAGGCCCATCATATGCAATGACGTGGAAAGGGATTTTCCCGGATTCATCCAGGTTGATGGCTCTCCTCCCGTTAAATCCTGGCTGGGGATCCCCCTCGTGTACGAGGGGAGGACGATAGGGCTTTTCGCCCTGGACAGCTTCAACCCGCGCTTCTACGAAGACAGGCATGCGCGGATAGCATCGAACGTCGCCGAGCACATCGCCATAGCCGTGGAACATGCCCGCCAGCACAGCATCGTCAAAGAGGAAGCCCGCACCGACAAGCTGACCGGCGTCGCCAACCGCTACGGGCTGGATACCATCGGACAGGAGATATTCTTGAAAGCCTCCCGATCCGACCAGCCCCTGGGCCTGCTCATGCTCGACATCGACTTCTTCAAGAAGGTCAACGACGCCAAGGGGCATGCGTACGGGGACATGGTCCTTCGGGTCATTGCCCGGGGCATACAGGGCAGCTTGAGGGCGAAGGACTATCTCGTGCGTTTCGGCGGAGAGGAGTTCCTCATTCTTCTTCCCGAGACGACGACGAGGGAAGCCCTGGTGGTGGCCGAGCGGCTCAGAAACAGGATCCCTCGCCTCGACGTGGATGGATCGTCTACCTGCCCCACGGTGAGCATCGGGGTATTCTCCGGCATCCCGGGCCCGCAGGATCTCCTGCACGACTTCATCCACAGGGCTGACCTTGCGCTCTACGACGCCAAACAGGCTGGCAGGGACAGGTGCAGGGTCTGGGGTCCCAGGGCCGAGTACTACAGCGTCAAGCCTTGAGAAGGCCGATCAGGGCTCCATAACCCCGCTTTTCCATCTCTTCCAGGGGCACGAACTCCAAGGCCGCCGAGTTGATGCAATAGCGGAGGCCCGTGGGCTTCGGGCCGTCGTCGAAGAGGTGGCCCAAGTGCCCGCCGGAACTCTTCGAGCGCACTTCTATCCTCACCATGCCATAGGATCTGTCCTCCACCAGGACGAGGGCGTTCTGGTCTATGGGTTTCCAGAACGAGGGCCATCCTGTGCCGGAGTCGAACTTGGCCGACGAGGCGAACAGGGGAGTTCCGTCTATCCTGTCCACGTAGATCCCCGTCCTGTGGTTGTCCCAGTAGGGATTCTGGAAAGGCGGCTCGGTGGCTGCGAGGACGAGGACTGCGTATTCCTCGGGGCTGAGCTTGGCCTTGAGTTCCTCGGTGGGTTCGATATAGCAGACAGCCGCGGCTTCTGATTCGCTCATTACCACGATCTTTCCTCCTTGGTATTCTTCGGCGGCGAGGACTCCCGGCGAGGCTTCGGCTTCCGGCGGTGCGAGGACCTTCCTGCCGGCGCACGAGCCGAATAGGAGCGTGAGGGCGAGGCCGGCCAGGGCTGCCAGTCGGGCGACTCCGAGGCCCACCGAACCGTTACCTCTCCTGGTTTTTCGGGCATTCTCGAGGTTATTGGCGGCTTCCGGAGACTCCTGAGCTTCTGGTGTGTCGTTTTCTGTAAAAGAATCTAATTTCATATATATATAGTACTAGATATATGCCGTTCCGCCAAATCGCGCATCCGATTTTACTGGCGAGGCGGATATGCTATAGTCGGCTGGGCAACCTGGGTTCCAAGGAGGGAATATGGAGATCCTGCCCGGCCTCAGAGCCGATAAGACAATTCTCGTCGAGGAACGGCACACCGCCGCCCATCTCGGTTCAGGCGGAGTGCCCGTGTACGCCACGCCCTCCATGGCTCTGCACATGGAAGAGACGGCGCGCTCGGTTGTGGAATCCCTCCTGGGCCCTGGCCGTGCGACGGTGGGTTCATCCCTGAGCATCAGTCATCTCGCGCCCACGCCTCAAGGCATGGAGGTGAGGATCAGTGCCGAACTCGTCCGCGTGGACGGACGGGCCCTCCATTTCAAGCTGGAAGCCAGGGACGCGGTGGAACTGGTCGGCGAAGCCGAGCATGTGCGTTTCATCATAGATCTGGATAGGTTCGCCGCCAGGCTGGCCAAGAAAATCCAGGCGGCCGGGGAGGGTGGACGATGACGCTGGAAGAGCTGTCGAAGCTGGATCAGCGCGGGGCTCTGGATCTGCTCTACGCGTATACTACGGACATCAAGCGCCTGGACAAGGAGATAGCCGATTTTTCAAAGGAGGAGGGCCTTTGGAGCTCACGGGTCGAGCTCGCCAGGTCCAAGGGCTTGGGAGAGCTCGCGGCGGGGGCGATGCGCATGCTGGACGATGTCAGGGCGAAAAAGGCTGCGGCCGTCCAGTCCCGTTCCGAGTTCGCGGCAGACGCGGCTCGGATCAAAGAAGCTCTTCCTGGCATCAAGGCCAAGGAACGCAGCATCGACCCCGACGCCCTCGCCGCCGAGCTTTCGGTGCTCACGGGGGAGGCCCTGGAACCTGGCGCCGCCGCCGTGGAGCGCGACCTCTCGGCTCTGGAAAAGCCCTCGGCCGAAAGCGCCTTGGAGGAGCTCAAGCGCAAGATGGGTCTCTCATGAGAAGACGGCTTCTGCCCGAGAGGCCCCGCCCCCTGGTCTTCGCCCACCGGGGTCTTTCGGCGGCGGCGCCCGAGAACACCATGGCCGCTTTCGCGGCTGCGCGCGGCTCGGGCTCGCCTGGCATCGAGCTCGATGTCCACCTGAGTTCGGACGGGCGCCTGGTCGTCATCCACGACGACTGGACTGGCAGGGTGGAGGGAGGCAAGCCAGGGAGCGGACTGCGCGTCGAGGCTTCTTCATATCCTGAACTCTCCGCTCTCGATGTGGGTTCTTGGAAGGGGACGGGCTTTTCCGGCGAACGCATTCCCCTCCTCGAGGATGTGCTGGAGGAGTTCAGCAAGGATCTGTACATCGATATCGAGATCAAATCGCGAAGCGCCTCGGATTCTGGTCTGGAGCTCAAGCTCGCATCCATCCTCCGCGCCGCGCGCGCCGAAGGTTCCTGCCTCGTTTCGTCCTTCAACCCCTTTTCCATCCGCCGTTTCCGGGCTCTCTGCCCCGAGGTGCCTACGGCTATCATCTGGACCGATTCGGATGAGCTCTACTGGTTCCTCCGCAGGGGCCAGGGGCGCTGGATAGGATGCGCCGACGCGCTCAAGCCCGAGCATAGGCTCGTGAATACTCGGGGATCCCGGGCTCGGACGGGTCTTTTGCCCAGCGCTTTGCCCATCCTGCCCTGGACTGTCGATTCGGAAGAAGAAGCCTCGAGGCTGCTCGCCGCCGGAGTCGAAGGGATCATATCCAACGATCCTCGGCTTTTGGGGCTCGGATGCTGTTTCTAAGACCGAGGTCCGGTACGCGCAACCGCCTCGGGCCGCGTAGTTGTCTTCAGCGCTCGGTCTCGTAGACGCGACGAGCGAGGGGGAGGCGCCTCCCGACGCCGAATGCCCGTTTGGATACTTTTACAACGGGGGCGGCCTGGCGGCGTTTGTATTCGGCCTTGGCCGTCATGTCGAGCACCTTCCTCGTCACCTCGGGGTCGAATCCCTTGGAGACGATCTCGCCAAAGGTACTGTTCTCCTCGATGTACTCTTTCAGGATGGCGTCCAGGAGGGCGTACTCCGGCAGGGAATCCTGATCCTTCTGGTCGTGTCTGAGCTCGGCGCTCGGAGCCTTTTCCAAGATGGGTCGGGGGATGGGAGCAGGCTCGCCGCGGCTCTCGGCGCGGGCGTTGAGATGCTCGGCTAGACTGTAGACCTCGGTCTTGTAGAGATCCCCTATCGGAGCGAGAGCGCCGCACATGTCGCCGTACAGGGTACAGTAGCCGGCGGCTATCTCGCTCTTATTGCCGGTAGTGAGGAGGAGGGAGCCGAACTTGTTCGACCACGCCATAAGGAGACAGCCGCGTATACGCGCCTGGAGATTTTCCTCGGCGAGATCCCAGGGCTTGCCGGCGAAGGGGGCGGCCAAGACATCGAGGAAGGCCGAGAAGGGGCCTTCTATGGAAAGCCGCTCCAGGCGGATACCGAGCCGGGCGCAAAGCTCCACCGAGTCGTTCAGCGAACCGGGGCTCGAAAACCGGCTGGGCATCGCTATGCAGGTGAGCTTGTCCGCTCCCAGGGCTTCGGCCGCCAGGACGGCTACGAGAGCCGAGTCTATGCCCCCGGAGAGTCCCAGGCAGGCCTTGGAAAAACCCGATTTGCGCATGTAGTCGCCTATGCCCGTGACGATCGCCCTATGGTGTTCTTCGGCGGACTTGCCCTCGGCGCAGGTGGGCGCGGGCTTCCCGTCTCGTGTCCATACCGAATGGGTTTCGGAATCGTAGAAAAGGGTTTCCTCGTCCCATCCGCAGATGCCGCAAAGCCTTCCCTCGGGGTTCATGACGAAGGATCTGCCGTCGAATACCAGAGAATCATTGGCTCCCGACGCGTTGCAGTAGAGGACGGGAATCCTCCCTCTCCTCGTCGTGCTCTCGGCGAGCTTCAGCCGCGTATCCAGCTTCCCGGCTACGAAAGGCGAGGCCGAGGGGACGAGAAGGATGTCCATGCCACCGTCCAAGAGTTCACTCACGGGATCCACGGGATACCGGAAGGAGGGGGAGGGGGGGGACTCCCACCAGAAATCCTCGCAGATGGCGAAGCCGATCCGTTTTCCTCCCAGTTCGAAGGTCTTGCGCTCGGCCGCCGGCTCGAAATACCTCGCCTCGTCGAAGACATCGTAGGTTGGAAGGAGGGTTTTGGTCTGGGTGAAGATCACCCTTCCCCGATGGATGACCGAGAAGGCGTTCACAAGGCCCCGGCCCGAGCCCGACCTGTTCTCGTCTACGTATCCGGCGGCAACGGCGAGATCTGGAGGCAGACTCCGCTGTAGGAGACGCAGCGCGCTCATCGTGCCCTCGACGAACGTCCGCTGATCCAGGAGGTCCATGGGCGGATATCCGCAGAGCGAGAGCTCAGGGAACACAACGAGGTCGAGCTTGCCTCCAGCCTCCTCGAGAGCTTGGGCGACGTGACGGACAATGGCGCGCGCGTTCCCCTCGAAATCCCCTATCGTCGAGTTCATCTGGACCAACGCGATTTTCATGCTGCCTCCTGCGTGTCGGCTCGGCTGCCTCTGAATCGGAGGACTGCCTTACCGGCGGGCTCCCGTTCGGCGGCCTAGCGGCCAATACGTTTGCGAAGCTTTCGCGACGAGGGCTTGGCCGCTGCCTGGGCGAGCTGGGCCTTCCGCTTTTCATGGTCGCGCTTCCGCAGGCCGAGGAAGACGAAACCCCCGACGATCATCAGGAAGCAGAGGATCTGGCCCATGGAGAAATTGAAGGCTGTAGTGAGGGCGTAGGTGGGGGCATCGGGGTCGCCCAGAGCTATCACATAGCCGAGCCCATCGTCAGGGGCCCGGAAATACTCGATAAAAAATCGGACGGCTCCGTAGCCGATCATGTAAGCGCCAACGCCGAACCCCTCGTAGGGCCTTCGCTTGCGCACGATGAACCAGAGGACGAGCCAGAGGACGATTCCTTCGAAGATTGCTTCGTAAAGCTGGGATGGATGCCGCGGGAGGTTGACGGAATCGTTCATGGATCGCAGGGTTATGCCTACCTTGGCCGCGAATTCCTGGACCCAGGGCTCATCGGCCCTGAAGGTGTCCGCATAGGGAAACACGATGCCCCAGGGAGCTGTCGTTATCTTGCCCCAAAGCTCGGCGTTGATGAAATTGCCGAGGCGTCCGAATGTATAACCCAGGGGAGTCGCCATGGCGATGATGTCGGCCCAGGCCAGCCAGCTCTGGGCGTGCACCTTGCACCAGACCAGGGTGGAAACCACGACGCCTATGAATCCCCCGTGGAAGGACATGCCCTGGAAGCCAACGAAGCGCCCCGACTGGTCGAAGGGCCAGAAGATGAGCCAGGGGCTTCTCCAGTAGCGATCCGTTGGCTCGTAGATGAGTGTGCCGGCGAGCCTTCCGCCCAATAGCACGCCCACGATAGCCCATACGAAGAAATTGGCGGCGAGATCTTCGTCCCATGGGGCTTTGATGCGTTTGGACTCCCTGATGAAGAGGATCCAAGTCAGACCGAAGGCGAGGACATACATGAGGCCGTACCAGCGGAAGGGGAGGCCGGGAATGATCTCCGGCTTGATCCATGCTGGAAAATCTATAGCGAGCATCAAGTCTCCTTGGAAGCCTGCTTCTTCCTCCAGGGCATGAAGAGGAGGAGGAGGCAGAACACGTCGATGAGGATGAGGACGAGAGCGGAAAGCCCCCCTCGTGCCAGCGCCCCGTAGCTTCCCGCCTCGAGGGCCGTCCTGTCGACCGTAGCGAGCAAGGGGGGGATGGAGGCGAGGAGCGCTATGTCGGAGCCGCCTATCACGAGGGCGGCTAGAGGACGGAAGGGGGAATACTTCTCCTCCTCCCAGGAGAGGAAGGCGAAGCAGACTGCAGGGACGATGTGGGGGAATATGAGAAAGCGCAGGAATCCCTGAGTCTGGCTCCCCGAGGAACCCAGGCCCAGCTCCAAGGCCGCGGCTCCTATAAGGAAGGGTTTGATGAAACAAGCCAGGGAGGCCGCGGCATAGCCCTTCTTCACGCCCATATGGCATGAGTCTAGCGGCCTGCCCGCGAGACGGTCAACCGGGACGGGGCTCCCTGGTTGACGAAAGCCCCGGCTTGCCCCGATATTTCTTCCATGTCCAACCAATTCGGAAAAAGGTCGAACGCAGTCGCCTGGGCTTTGATCTCCCTTCTCTGCGCGGGCGTTGGTTTCTTCGCCGTCTCCGTTCCCGCGGCATTCGCCCAGTCGACATCCGCCGACGACTCCAAGCGGTACTCCCAGCTTCTCCAGACCATCTACCAGTTCGTGCTCAAGAACTACGTGGACGAGGTAGATCCCGCCAAGCTCTACCAGGGCGCCATGAAGGGAATGCTGGATTCCCTGGGCGATCCACACAGTTTCTTCCTCGACGAGAATATGCTGTCCGACCTCATGCGCGAATCGGATGGAGAATACGCGGGCGTTGGGTTGTACATATCGAAACGGTCCACAGGCTCAAAAGATCCAGAGAAGAATTGGGTGGAAGTAGTATCGCCCATCGAGGACTCTCCCGCCTGGAAATCCGATGTACAACCCGGCGACTACATAGTGGAAATAGACGGACAGAGCACGGCCGACATGAACGTCGACCAGGCTTCGGCGAAGATACGCGGGCCTGCGGGCACCACGGTCAAGCTCAAGTTCCTCCGTGGCTCGTCCTATGAGTTCGAGATAACCTTCGTCAGGGCGAGAATCGTCATACCTTCGATCAAATCCGCTATCATCCCCCAACCCGAGGGAGCTGTAGGCTACATCCGCATCATCGAGTGGATAGACTCCACGGCGGCCAAGGTGGAGGATGCGCTGGCCAAGATGAAGAAGGATGGAGTGAGCCGCTATATCGTCGACGTGCGCTCCAATCCGGGCGGTCTGCTTTCCTCTGTGGTGGCTGTGTCGGATCTGTTCCTCGGATCGGGGATCATAGTATCCACGAGGGGCAGGAACACCCAGGAAAACCGGGAGTTCAAGGCCGATCCCTCGGTCGCGATTCCCAAGGGCTCACGTCTCGTCGTTCTCCTCAACAAGGGCTCCGCTTCGGCGTCGGAGATATTCGCTGGGGCCATGAAAGACAGGAAAGCCGCACTCCTCGTCGGCGAGACCAGTTATGGCAAGGGCTCGGTCCAACAGGTTTTCCCCATAGACGAAACGGGTTTCAAACTGACCATGGCCCGGTACTACACGCCTTCGGGGGCCAATATCGACAAGGTCGGCATCGGGCCCGACGTCCTCGCCCCCGACATCTCCATAAAGGAAGACGAGCTGGACGCCCTGGAGGCCCTGTACGACTCTGGAGCGCTCAAGGCCTTCGCCGCCGAGCGGCCCAAAGCCGATCCGAGCGAGCGCAAGATCAAGGCCCTCGAACTCTCAAAGCAGTACAAGCTGCCCGTAGTCTATATCGATCGTCTCTTGAGGAATGAACTCGAGCGGGGCAAGATGGAGCGGGTATATGATCTCGAGTTCGACACCCAGCTCGGAAAGGCGCTGGAATTGATTGCCAGTCCGGATTTCGATGCGCGCCTCTCGCAGAGCCGCCCCCTGAGCCAGACGACAGCTCAGAAATAAGTCCATGCGCCGCCTCGTCCTGACAGGAATCCTCAAACCCGGCACCGTCCTCGATCTGGACAGGGACAAATCGCGCTACCTCATCAGAGTACTGCGCATGGGCGAGGGCGATCGATTCCAGGCTATGGACGAAGGCGGCAGGGATTTCGATTGTCGCATCGTCGCAGCCTCGAACCGGGGCGTTCGCGTGGAGCTGGAGGAACCCCGGCGCGCCGCGCCCGCTATCCCTTCAGAAGCTTATCCAGAGTCCGATCCTCCTGCCACCGATATCCGCATCGCTCTGGTACAAGCCCTCCCCAAGGCTCAGAAGATGGATCTTGTCGTGCGCCAAGCAGTTGAAGCGGGCGCGGCGGCGGTATTCCCGCTCATAAGCCGCAACTGCGTAGCCCGGGAGCCATCTGATTCGGATAAGGCGGACAAGTTGGAACGCAGGCGCAAGATCGTCACCGAGGCTCTCCAGCAGTCGGGCTCTCGGGTCTTGACGAAGGTGTTCCCGGCCACAGAGTCCCGTGAGATCATGGATCTGCTCGCCGCCGAAGGATATGGGGGACCGAAGACTCTCTTCCTTCTTTGCCATGAGACTCCCCTTGCGGGAAAAAGCCTCCACGAGTATTGTGCGGGAGACCCGGAGTCGGTCGTCGTCATGGTGGGACCCGAGGGAGGTTTCGATCCTTCAGAAGTCGAGAGCTTTCTCGCCGCTGGTTTCCTCCCCATCCATTTCGGCGGTTCCGTGCTCAGGACCGAGACGGCCGCCCTGTACGCCCTAGCCGCCGTAAAAACCATCCTGGCCGAGCGGAAAACATGGATCATATCGAAATAGAAACCAGAGTCCTGGGCGGATTGCGCCTCGATTTCCCAGCCGAGCGGCACATCGGAGCCTTGGCCATGGCCTGGGATGATGGGAAAAACCATCAAGTGGCCTTTGTCGGCCCCCAGGATCTGCGGGCGGCTCTCGCGAGGGGAGAATACGGTTCGATGCTCGCGAGCGCCGACCTCGTGCTGACCTCCAGTCCCTCCTTGGCCAGGCAGGCGGCCGAAACGGGCTCGGCGGGGCAGGTTCGCAGGATTCCCGTCCCTCGTCACCGGGAAGCCTATGCTGCTCTTTTCGAAGGCTCTGGGGAGGATGAAGAAGCATCCGGGGGCCTCGTCTCTGCCTATCGTCCCCTCCATGTGCTTTCCCTAATCCTCTCCGCCTTGGAAACCCGTTCTGGCACGCTCTTCCTCGTCGGCGGCTCGGTCTCCTGCCTTCAAGCGGCAGAGGGCAATCTGAAATCCACCTTCCCAGGCATCCGCATCGTCGGCAGATCGAGGGGCGACTACCCTTCCCAAGGTGAGGAAGGTGTCATGAAGGCGATCCAGAAGGCTTCACCCGACCTCGTGCTCGTAGGCTCCCTGGTCGAGGGAGGCGAACTCTGGATCCCGCGCCACATGCGCTTTACCAAATCGGGGATTTTCCTCTACGAAGGCTCGATCATCGAGGTCCTCGCCGGGAGAGCGTGACCGCTCGTTCCATATTCCGCGAAACGGCCTTTTGTAGATGAATGTCTACCGATCGGCTCGAGAAACACTCTTCCCATCATGTTTCATGGTCTTTCATAATGCGACAATGAGGGCGATAGCGTATTGGGATATCCAAGCAGCGAGGATCAAGGCAGTTCGCCGTGAACTGGAATACTGCTTCGACCTCCGCATAGCCGCTACCCTGGGGGAGCTCAGGGATCTTTTAGCCAAAGTGCGCCTGGATGCTCTCCTCCTCGGCCCGGCAAGCTCCGATCCTCCGGTTCTCGCGGAGGATCTCAAAGCCTTGGCACGGGATGCCCTCTGCCCGGTATTCGCACTAGTAGACGGAGATTTTATCCATTCCCGGGTTCCAGGTATCTTCCTCATCGGAACGGCTGATCTTCCCCGCCTGAGCAAAATCCTCCTCTCTGCTATGGAAGGCGATGGCGCGTCGACCTCGGAGGACGAACCCATCTTCGTGGGGAGGAGCGAAGCCATGCGTAAGGTAGCCGTGACGGTGAGGAAGTACGCCCAGTCCGAGCATCCCGTTCTCGTCATCGGCGAGACGGGTACGGGCAAGGAGCTGGTTGCGAACGCCCTCCACGCCCTTTCTCCCCGGCGCCGTGCCCCCTTCGTAGCTCTCAACTGTGCGGCCATACCTGAAAGCCTCGTTGAGAGCGAGCTTTTCGGCACGGCAAAAGGGGCCTTTACAGACGCCATCCGGAGAGACGGAGCATTCCGTAAAGCCGCGGGAGGCACGCTCTTCCTGGACGAGATAGGATCCATGTCCCTTTCAATCCAGCCGAAGCTCTTGAGGGCCCTTGAATCGGGCGAGTATTGGCCTCTCGGGGCCAACGAGCCCGAGCGTTCCAGGTTTCGCCTGGTATGCGCTACGTGGGACAATCTCGTCGAGCTTTCTTCACGGGGTCTTTTCAGGAGGGATCTCATATATCGGATAGCCGATCTCGTCGTGGAAATTCCTCCGCTGCGGGAGAGACCGGATGATATCGATATCCTCGCCGAGCATTTCTGCTCCCTTGCAGGAATGGGGCTCTGTTCTCTCGGGCCAGCCGCTTTGGACAAGCTGAAAAACTACACCTGGCCGGGCAATGTCAGGGAACTGAGATCAGTCGTCAACAGGGCGTGCGCCGATGTCCAGACCGGGACCATCGGCCCTGATGCTATAGTCTTCCTCGCCGGACTTTCCGATCGCGCAAGGCGGACAGGCTCCCTGCCCGTCTGAAGAGGGTTGAAAGGTATTTCGACTCTTCCCTGCTGGCGCTGGCCCGTTCGCAAAGGTCGCGCAGGAATTCGCGCACGTGAGAAGAGTCGCTCCTGCGGAAAAAGCCCAAAGAACCTAAAAAGGCGATAAGATCCGCGATCTCGGCATCCAGGAAGGCTCGCTCGGCGGGCTCTCCCGACCCGCCCTTCGCCTTCCGCCCTCCGGCGAGGCTAGGTATCCCGCCCTTTTCCCCGAGGCCGGCCTCGGCTCGGAAAAATCCTGCGCCCAGGGCCTTGGCTGTTTCCCAGCAGGCAATCTGCACAGCTTGGGCCACGTTGAGCGAGGGGCAGGCGTCTGAGCTGGGAATGCTCACCGCCAGGCTGCACAGGGCCAGCTCTTCGTCCGTGAGCCCTGTCCTCTCGTTGCCGAAGACGATGGCCAGTCTTCCTGCATCGATGCCAGCGGCCAGGGACGCGAAGCCGAGGATGGAAAGGGAACCACCCTTTCTCCGCTCGCCCAGCCTTCTCGTGAAACCGGCAGAGATGCTGGTGTCCTCCAGGGCTTCAGAGAGGCTGGACGTCCTCCTCGCTCCTATGTACACATCCTCCGCATGGACAGCCAGGGAGAGTGCACGTTCAGCATCGTGTTCGGGGCAGGCTGCCAGCCTCAAGTCGGTAAAGCCCATGGATTTCATAGCCCTGCATGCCGATCCCACATTGCCCGGATCCCTTACCCCGCAGAGTACGATGGCTACGTTCCGAGTTCCGATCCCCACATCCCCTCCGATCAGGCCGGGCCCGGAACCTTGTTGCGGCGGCGGCCGAACCGTATAGTAGTCCCATGATCGCGGATCGGCAAGAAGACACGCGCATGAGGACCGACCCAATCGCCTCGGTCTTTCGGGGAAAGCGGGCTCTCGTAGTCGGGGGCTCAGGGGGAATCGGGGCGGCCCTGAGCGAGGACCTCGCGCGCCGGGGTTCTTCCCTCTTGATTCATGGCAGGGACAGAATCAAGGTCGAATCACTCTCCCTCTCCCTCGCCGGGCGTTTCGGCGCCGAAACGGGCTTTCTC
This sequence comes from Rectinemataceae bacterium, assembly GCA_036567645.1. Classification (GTDB taxonomy): domain Bacteria; phylum Spirochaetota; class Spirochaetia; order Treponematales; family Rectinemataceae; genus JAPLSO01. The sequence continues at coordinate 12,875 of DATCUA010000224.1, forward strand.
GCGGCCGATATAGCCTCGCCTTCGGCTTTCGCGAAGCTTCTCGAGCCGTATGGCCATTTCGACATCGTGGCAGTCTCTTTCGGACCCTTCCTGAGAAAATCCCTTGCGGACACAGACCCGGAAGACTGGGAAAGGATGGCCCTCCTCGACCTCGCACTACCCGGGGCGCTCGCAGGCCTGTACTTTGAGGGCATGCTGGAGCGCGAATTCGGCCGCTTCCTTTTCCTGGGAGGCACTCGCACCGACGCCATCAGGGCATACCGCACCACCGCTGCCTACTCAGCCGCGAAGACAGGCCTGGGCGTCCTGGCCAAATCTCTCGCCGCAGAAGGGAGCGGGAAGAATGTAGCCGCCCTGGTAGCTTGTCCAGGCTTCGTCGACACCGAGTACCTCGGCGAGGCTAGCCGGAGAGAAGCGGCATCCCGTGCGCCAGGTGGCCACCTACTGGATCCGGCGGCTCTCGCCCGCTCTATCTTGGATCTCCTCGATACCGAGCCCTGCGCCGCGTCCGGAGCCGTTATCAATTTGGACGCTGGCTTTTCCCCTTCGGTCTAGCCCGGCTCGGTTTGACAAGGCCTCGGGCAGGGCTGTACCATAGCCCCATGGCTTCCAGAATGCTCGAGCGGGCGAGAGCCGCCGCGACGGGGCTCGATGCTTCCTCCGTCCGGGTTCCAGGGCAGGTATCTTCCTCTTTTATCGAAGTGGAGGAGATCGAGGGAGCCCTGCTCTGGCGTCCTGCTGGGAGGCTAGATGCCGCAGCCTGTAGCCAAGCCGCCGAGCTATTCTTCTCCGAAGTTCCTGATGATTCCCTGCTTTTCGTGGATCTATCGAGAATAGAAGACATGGAACCAGCGGGCTTGGGCCTCTTTGCCGCCATGCAGAAGCGCCAGAGATCCCGCGGAGCCGATATCGTCCTTATCGGCATCAGGCCGCGGCAAAAGCGTTTCATCGAGGCCATGGGTTACGGCGTTTTTTTCACCACAGCCTTGGATATGCGTTGCGCGATCGAGTATATTCTCGGTGTCGGGAAAGACCTCTTCCCCCTCTCGACCTCGTGTCCCGCCTGTCAGGCGCGTTTCGGCGCCGCAGCTCCCGGGAGGGGAAGGTGCCGAGCCTGCAATGCTGTCCTCACCGTCATGGAGGACGGGAGGGTGGAGTTGGGCTAAAGGCCGCGCCCGAAGCCAAGGAGGAATGTGATGCTGGGATTGTCCAAGGTTGAGCAATATCTCATCGATCTGGGCATCTCCTACGAGGAGATATCGCCCGGGGCCTGGCTTGTGGAAGACGAAGCCAAGGGTCTCCCGAAGATGGTGGTGAACCATACCGACCCCATCGTAGTCATACGCGCCAACGTCATGACGGCCCCGAGAGAGGGAAGGGAAGCCCTGTTCACAACCCTCTTGCGGCTCAACGGGAGCGATTTCATCCACGGCGCCTACGCCCTGGACGGGGACGAGATCGTCGCGATAGACAGCCTGGAATACGACACGCTAGACAGGAACGAGCTACGCGCCTCTCTCGAGGCCATGGCATTCGCGCTTTCCCAGCATTATCCCCTGCTCTCGAAGTTCGCCGCAGGAAAGAAGGAGTAAGACATGGGTATCTTCGATAGGCTGAAGACAGTCATCTCATCCAACCTCAACGACATCATCTCCAAGGCGGAGAATCCAGAGAAGATGCTCAACCAGATGATCGTGGACATGAACCAGCAGCTGATCGACTCCAAGAAGGCCGTGGCTATGGCAATTGCCGACGAAAAGCGGCTGGAGCGGGAGCTTATCGAGAACAGGGCCAAGGCCGAGGATTGGGAGAAGAAGGCCATGCTGGCGGTGCGGGCAGGAAGGGACGACCTGGCGAAGGAAGCCCTTTTGCGCAAGCAGGAGCACGAGTCCTATGTGAACCAGCTGGGCACGCAGTGGCAAGCCCAGAAGGAGTCGGTCGAAAAGCTCAAGGAGTCCTTGCGCCAGCTCCAGACCAAGATCGAGGAAGCCGCTCGCAAGAAGAATATCCTCATCGCCAGGGCCAAACGCGCCGAGGCCCAGGAGAAGATAAACAAGACCATGTCCTCGCTCGCCGGCAACAAGAGCGCCTTCGATACCTTCGACCGCATGGCCAAGAAGATTGACGAGCTCGAGGCACGCACCGAAGCCCAGAAGGAGCTTGAGGACGCTTCCTCGGGTGCGAGCCTGGAAAAGCAGTTCGCCGCCCTGGAATCTTCGCCTTCCGCAGCCGACACCCTCCTCGAGGATCTCAAGCGCAAGATGCTCACCGAGGACGCTGGGCAGGCGGCGAAAAGCCCCTGAGACAGAGAGCCTTTCGAGGCTATGGAATCCGTCCCGTTGAAGGTTCTCCTCGTGCACCGAGGAGAACCTTTTCCTTTTCCCCTCATGGGGACCTCGTCGCTCGCGCCACCTTTCATATATGTCCAGGTTTCAGCGAAGAACCTGGTCGCCGATAGCGGGCCTCGCCTGCCGGGCGGATACGATGCCTACATCCTGCCTGCAACCCTTTTTCTCGATCTTCCTGTTTCATCATGCAAGCCTGAGTGCATCGCCTACGGCTCCCCCGAGGACATGTTTTCCTGTTTCGAAGCGGGCGCTGCCGATTTTCTGCGCGATGGGTGGCTGCTCGTGGAGGCCGCTTCCCGGCTGTATCGGCTCTGGAGGCCGGCCTTCCAACTCGGAGGGGACAGGATCAGCCTGTCCGGTTCCGGTCTCCATATCTTATACGCTTCTGGCGAGACCAGGCGTAGCCTGGAGCTCAGCCCATGGGAGGTCGGCTTCTTGCGCCTGCTGTTCGCTCATCCCGAGCGTCTCGTGCCCGTACGGGATCTGGAGTCCAGAGGGAGGATGGGCACTCCGCCGAAGAGCGGATCGGCCTTTTCGATGCGAGTGAGCCGCCTGCGCGCCAAGCTCGACGGGTTCGATAGGAGGATATCTCCCCGAATAGTGGCAGGAGGAAGAGGATCCTATGCCTGGATTCTCGAGGACTGAGCCTCAGGATCGCTAGGGATACTCCCTCCGCTCTATCTGCGCGCCCAGCGCCGTAAGCCTTTCGACTATCCGCTCGTAGCCCCGCTCTATCTGATACACGTTCTGGATGCAGCTTTCGCCTTGGGCGCACAGGGCGGCAATGACCATGGCCATGCCCGCGCGAACGTCGGGCGAAACGAGAAGGGAACCCGATAGCCGGGATGGACCCGAAACCACTGCCCTGTGCGGGTCGCAGAGCACGATGCGGGCGCCCATGGCTATGAGCTTGTCCACGAAGAACATCCTGGATTCGAACATCTTCTCGTGGATGAGTACCGTGCCTTCAGTCTGGGTGGCGACGACAGTCATGATGGAGGTGAGATCGGGAGGGAAGCCGGGCCAGGGAGCGTCGTCTATTTTCGGGATCTGGCCTCCCAAATCGGGCGCCACTTTCATGAGCTGGCTAGAAGGCACGAAAAGGCTGTCGCCCTTCGCTTCCCATGAGATGCCCAGCCTGCCGAAACCCACCTTGAGCGGGGGAAGATCATCGTGGTCGATGCCGTCGATCGTGATCTCTCCGCGAGTGACAGCTGCCAAACCGATTAAAGAACCGATTTCCATGTAGTCCGGTCCGATCCTGTAGTCGACGCCATCGAGATTTTTTACTCCATCGATGGTTAGCATGTTGGAGCCAACCCCCTGGATACGCGCGCCCATGGCGTTCAGCATGAGGCAGAGGTCTTCCACATGGGGTTCCGAAGCGGCGTTTCTCAGTACTGTCCTGCCTTCGGCGAGGACGGCGGCCATAATCGCGTTCTCGGTGCCCGTGACGGATGCTTCGTCGAGGAATATATGCGCTCCCACGAGCTTGGGCGCGGAAAAGCGGAGCACGCCTTCCATGGTAATCCGGGCGCCCAGTTCCTGGAGGGCGAGAAGGTGGGTATCGATACGCCGCCTGCCGATCGTGTCGCCTCCCGGAGGAGGGAGAATGGCTTGGCCGAAGCGAGCGAGAAGGGGACCGGCGAAGAGGATGGATGCCCTGACCTTTCGCGATTGCTCAGCGGGAACATCCTGGCGGGAGATCGTGGAAGGATCGATCGACCATTGGTGGGGACCGAGGCGCTCCACCTTGGCGCCGAGATGCTTGAGCACCTCGATCATAACCACTACGTCTTCGATTTCGGGGATGTTCCTTAGAATTACCGGGCTTCCCGCAAGGACTGACGCGGCGAGGCAAGGAAGCGCGGCATTCTTGTTTCCAGATGCGGCGACTTTGCCCTTTACGGGATGGCCGCCTTCGACGATGTACGTATGCATGCAGCCACTGTAGGGCCATACATTCTTTTGGTCAACCGATGTCAATGGCTCTTACCAGCCTTGTCCCGATCCTCTATATTCATGATAGATAATCCTGGGCGAGGCCCAACGCTATCCGGAGGCGCGCTTTGACCGATACGAGCTTTTCCATGCCCAGACCAGACGATCTCCACGTCCATCTACGGCAAGGTCCCCTCCTCCAGTTCTATGCGCGACGAGAAGCCGCATCTTTCGGCAGGGCTCTCGTGATGCCGAACACGATCCCGCCGATGACTGGAGCCCAATCCATCGCCATGTACAAGGAAGAGATCGAGAGAGCCACCCTGGATACGGGATTCGCTCCGCTCATGGCCTTCAAGCTGTTGCCAGGCATGGATGCGAAGACCGTGGAAGCCTGCGCCGGCAAGGGCGCGATCGCCGGGAAATACTATCCAGCCGGCGCCACTACCAACGCCTCTGACGGGCCTTCGAGTCCCGACGCCGTGGCCGACGCCATCGACGCGATGGAAGAAGCGGGCATAGTGCTTTCCATCCACGGGGAAGATCCCGAAGCCCCTTCCCTCGAGAGGGAAGGGGCTTTCCTCGGTACTGTCGAACGGATTCTCGCGCGATGGCCCCGCTTGAGGGTCGTCCTCGAGCACCTTTCGACGAGGGAAGCAGTCGATTTCGTCCGCTCGGGTCCCGAGCGGCTCGGAGCCACCATCACCGCCCATCATCTGCTCTTCACGCTGGACGACATGCTCGGCTCGGGTCTCAACCCCCATCTCTTCTGCAAGCCCATCCTCAAGTCGGCTCGCGACCGGGATGCCCTCAGGGAAGCGGCTTTTTCGGGGATGCCCAGGTTTTTCTTCGGCAGCGACTCCGCACCGCACGAACCGGGGGCGAAGGAGAGCGCGTCCGCGCCAGGGGGCGTCTATTCGGCCCCGACCGCAATTCCCGCCCTTGCCGGACTCTTCGATTCGGAGGGCGTCCTCCATGCCCTCCCTCTCTTCGCCGCAAGCGCGGGCGCCCGCTTCTACCGCCTGGATCCGCCGTCTGGAACCATCAGACTGATCCGCCAAGCATGGTCGGTGCCGAGGATCATCGATGGCGTCGTCCCCATGTGCTCAGGCTCTGTACTCGCATGGCGTCTGGGTTGAAAAGGCCGGGATAAAGCGGTATTCCCGCCTGGCATCGAGGCAAGCTCCTCATCTTCGATCGGGTTCTCAGAATCACACTGAACATTCTTGACATAGAGGAGGGCACGTCGTATGGTTGGATGGACAAACGTTTGCAAAAAGATCTGCATGTTCATTTTCATCATTGGAGCGGGAGGGAGATTGCGGCATGCCGATGAAGAACGGGATACAGCTCATCACATACCCCGATTCCCTGGGCGGGGATCTCGACTCCTTGAATAACCTGCTGAATGAGCGATTCGCGGGACTATTCGCGGCGGGAGTCCATATCCTTCCGCCCTTTCCGTCTTCGTCCGATCGCGGATTCGCCCCGATAACCTATTACCAAATCGATCCTCGATTTGGAACGTGGAAAGACATCGAAGCTATCGGCGAGCGCCACGATGTAATTCTAGATCTCATGGTCAATCATATTTCGCGTCAATCCGATTATTTCAGGGATTTCGTGAAAAGAGGGCGCGCATCCAGATGGGCGGATCTATTCATTACCATAGACAAGGTCTGGCCGGATTCAAGAATTCCTCCCGAGGATCTGGCGAAGATCGCCTTTAGAAAACCAGATATACCATTTTCTGATATACAAATAGAAGAGAATGGCCAG
>DATCUA010000225.1:0-2688 GCA_036567645.1 Rectinemataceae bacterium
TTTTCCAAACTATTGCCCGGATAGGGATCGTGCCCGTGATCAAGCTGGATTCGGCCGATAGAGCCTTGGCTCTCGGCAAAGCCCTCCTTGACGGTGGCCTCCCCGTTGCCGAGGTGACTTTCCGCACCCAGGCCGCGGCCGCTTCCATCCTCGCCCTGCGCAAGGCCTATCCGGAACTGATAACGGGAGCCGGCACCGTCCTTACGACAGCCCAGGTCGAAGCGGCCATGGCTGCAGGCGCATCCTATATCGTCACCCCAGGCTTCAATCCCAGGATCGTCGATTTCTGCCTCGCCCGCAACATGCCTATAGTCCCCGGCGTAAATTCGCCTAGCCAAGTCGAGCAGGGCTTGGAGCGGGGCTTGAGCCTCCTCAAGTTTTTCCCTGCAGAGGCTTCGGGCGGGGTGAAGATGCTCAAGGCCCTGCATGGCCCCTATGCCGAAGTGTCCTTCATCCCCACAGGAGGAGTCGAACCTTCCAACCTCGGCCAGTACCTCGCCCTGCCCTATGTAGCGGCCATCGGGGGAAGCTGGATGGTCAAGGAAGATCTCTTGACATCTGGCGCCTACGATGAAGTGTCGAGGCTCTGCGAAGAAGCCGTAAGCCTGGTGAAGAAGTTCAGGGGCTAACCGGAGGGCAGCGCCGCTCGAAAGCGCGATTCCAATTAAAAAGAGATCCGCGCCGAGCGGATCTCTTTTTTGGCCCAGGGCCGATTCGAACGGCCGACCTACTGCTTAGGAGGCAGTCGCTCTATCCATCTGAGCTACTGGGTCAGAACCTCGGTGCAGACAGTACAATATAGCGCCGTCTCTGTCAACGACGAGGGAAGCGACAGAAGGTACTCATGTTGACCGGCCGAAGGAGAGCGATTATCCTGGCCGCAAGATGAAACTCTGGCTCAAGTACTCGGCCGGCATAATCTTCGGCGCCGCTCTCGCCCTCGTAGCCCCGGCCTCGCTCTTCGCCGAGGGGGCGGCTGTGGCGATTGCCGCCGAACTTGCCCTCCGGCTGGGTTATTATGTATTCATAGCGCTCCTAGCAGTGAACCTCCCCCTTTCCGTATTCAAGCTTTCGGGAGAAAAAGCATTCTGGCGGACAATCTTGAAAAGCATGGCCTTTTTTCTCGCCTCGACGCTCGTGGCTTCGGCTATCGGCATTGGAGGAGCCCTGGCGGCCGGGCCGTCGAGGCTCCCCTTGGGCGCAAACGCAGGCTTGGGTATGTCGGCTCCCATCCAGGGCGGAACGAGCCCGATCTTCGCCCTTCTGCCGAAGAACCTCGGGGCCCTTCTTTCATTTTCTGGCGACATCGGCGCTCCCCTTCTTCTCTTCGGATTGGCCCTGGGGCTGGCGATGGCCCACGACCCGGCTGCTGCAGTGCCCTTCGCCGATGTCCTGGATTCGCTTTCCAGGATTTTCTATACGATCAACACCTTTTCCAGCGAGATTCTCGGCCTCCTCCTCATACCAGCTTCGGCTAAAGCTTTCCGCGACATCTCCGTCCCCGTTTCGGGAGGAAACTATCGGATCCTCTTTCTCATCCTGGGCGCGGGCATGTTCATCATCGTATTCGGGCTCATGCCCCTGTTTCTCTATTTCATCAACGGCCGGAAGAATCCCTTCCCCTATCTCTATGCCTGCCTGCCTGCCATGTTGGCGAGCCTCGCCTCCGGCAATCTGAGGTTCTCGGCAGGAGTGCTCGTGCGAAGCGTAGGGGAAGACCTCGGCCTGCCGCGCCGGAGATCATCTGTCAGCCTCGTGGTAGGCTTGGCTGCCGGAAGAGTTGGAACCGCCTTCGTATCGTCGGCCACTGCAGTATTCATCCTGTCATCGTACTCTTCGCTCGCAGTTTCCCCCCTCAATCTCCTCCTCCTCGGCCTCATCGTGCCCCTGGGATGCATCTCGACGAGCTGGGGGATCCCGGGTGGCCCCATGGGTGTCCTTGCATTCGTCTTCGGCATATTCGGAAAGGGCTTCGAGTCGGGCTATCTCGCTGCCGTACCCCTCGCGATAGCCTTGTCGGCCTTCGCCTCGTGTCTCGATCTTGTTTGGATAGGGATTTGCTCCCCCTTCTGCGCAGGCAGAAGAGGCAGCGGCGCCCTCAAGCCCATCCGGCATTTCATCTGAAGGCCATGTGTCAAACCATATCGAGCTTGACGAATGTACCTGGCGGCCGTACTATGAGAATATGGATCTGATGACTGTGCTCAATCCCGACCTGGTCGTTCTGGGAATGCGGGGCGGAACGAAAGAAGAGATAATCGACGAGTTGCTCGATGCCGCCATGAAGAGCGGGAAGGTAGCCGACCGGGAAAAGGCTAAAGCGGCTGTTCTCGAGCGAGAGCGCAGAATGAGCACTGGCATGAAGCATGGCATCGCCATACCCCACGGTAAAACCGATGCGGTTTCAGAGCTCGTCGCATGCGTGGGAGTATCGGAAAAAGAAGTGGACTTCGAAGCCCTGGATCGCAAGGGATGCAGGATCTACATAATGACTCTCAGCCCTCCGGAGAAGACAGGCCCGCATCTCCAGTTCCTCGCCGAGGTATCAACCCTTTTCAGGAGCGAGGACAAACGAAAGGCCATCCTCTCTGCCTCCACGCCTGAAGAAATTCTTGCGATTCTCAAGCCTTGATCTTCATAAACACGCGCCCGGCCAGTCTATGAGCTGGACAAAACGAAAGGGCGTGC
>DATCUA010000226.1:0-9291 GCA_036567645.1 Rectinemataceae bacterium
AGCATTTGTATCGGGATACAGGACGCATCGCTCGCTTGCTTCGCGCATTCAGCTTCCGCCAGGCCGCAAGAATACGCAAAAAAACGTTTGACAGAGAAAATGCCGGGCGCTATGCTAAGAAATCCGATCTCGCAGGAGGACTGCATGAGTACTCTCATCGCCCTGGCCGCGATCGCGATCTATGTCGTATTCTATTTTACTTACGGCAAAAAGATCCGCGACAACGTGCTAAAAAGTGACAAGGCGCCCGAAGCCCCCTCCAAGAGGCTTGAAGACGGCGTCGACTATGTGCCCACATCCAAGTACGTCCTGTTCGGCCACCATTTCGCCTCCATAGCGGGTGCCGGCCCCATTACGGGCCCCGCCATGGCTGTCGCCTGGGGATGGCTACCCGGCTTGCTCTGGATCTGGTTCGGCAATATCTTCCTCGGCGCCATCCACGACTATCTCTCCCTCGTCGCTTCGGTGCGCTACGATGGACGGTCGATGCAGTTCGTCGCCCAGGATGTCATAGGGAAGAAAGCCGGCAAGACCTTCAGCTGGTTCATCCTCTTCCTCACCATCCTCGTCGTAGCGGCTTTCGGCGACATTGTAGCCGGCCAGTTCGCCGCCGACGGGCGCGTATTCTTCTCCTTCGTGTTCTTCTGCGTTGCGGCTGTCATAGCCGGCTACTTCATGTACAAGTCCAAGCTCGGCCTGGGCAAGGGAACGATCATCGGCCTCGTCCTCATCATACTCGCCTTCTACTTCGGCAACATGTTCCCCGTGAAGTGGGCCAAGGACGTCTATTTCCTCATCATCTTCGTCTACATCGTCCTCGCGTCCACCCTGCCGGTCAACCTGCTCCTGCAGCCGCGCGACTACCTCTCTTCCTTCTTCCTCTATTTCGGCCTCATCGTGGGTGGATACGCCGCCATCAGCTCCGGCCGCGCCCTGGACGCCATTCCCGCCTTCACCTCCTTCAGCGCCAAGCTGATCGGCCCGGCGGGCAATCTCCAGCCCTCGCCCTTCTGGCCCACCGTTCCCCTCATCGTAGCCTGCGGCGCCCTCTCGGGATTCCACTCCCTCGTGGCCGCCGGCACCTCGTCCAAGCAGCTCAAGAGCGAAAAGGACGGCCTCTTCGTCGGATACGGAGCCATGCTCGTCGAAGGCTTCCTCGCCACCCTGGTCATCATCGCCATAGCCGGATTCGGCGGCATGGCCATGGGGGACAAGATACTGTCTACCCCAGCCCTGGGAAGGTTCGTCAACTCCTTCGCCAAGATGGTCTCTGTCCAGATTCCCTTCATGGGCGAAAGCTTCATGAGGCTCTTCGCGGCCGTGTGGGTATCCACTTTCGCTCTCACCACTCTGGACACCACCAACCGCCTGGGACGCTACATCATGCAGGAGATGGCCGAGCCCTTGAAGGACAAGAGTCCTTCCCTCTACGGCGTCTTCCATAACAAGTGGGTAGCCTCTATCCTCATAGCCTTCATCGGCCTCTTCCTCGCCCGCTCCGGCGGCTATACGGTGATCTGGCCCGCCTTCTCCGGAGCCAACCAGCTCCTCGCATCCGTAGCCATGCTCACGGTAGCAATCTGGGTAAACAAGAAGCTCAACGCCAAGTTCGTGGTGGCCACTGTCCTCCCGGCTCTTCTCCTGTGGGTGACGGTAGTATCCGCACTCATCTGGTACGAGGTGAAGATCATCCCGGTCTTCTTCGTCGACATGAGCAAGTCCATGAACGTCATCACCGGCGTGGTTGTGGGATTGATGAACCTCTTCATGCTCATCCTCTCCTTCATCATGCTCTTCTCCTTCAGGAAGCGCTGGGCAGAAAAGGACACTCTGGCGAAAGCCTGAAGAAGCTGAAGACCAGCGGATCCAGTCAAGGGCGTGTTTCGAATCGTCCCGGATCCTCTGGCATAGGGAATACGAAGCCGGACGGCGAAAGCCGTCCGGCTTTTTTTACCAGCCCGAGCATCGTGCCACGCTTCGATCGCCTTGCCCCGAAGAGGCATCGGCTGTATAGTCATTCCAAGGTTTTTGGCGCGTTCTACGAGGGGGAACCTGTGCCTCGCAATCTAGGCCATATCATAAGATCCGCCATCCAGGTAGCCGCCCAGGTGAACAGGGAAAAAGCCACGGGTTTCCTGGAGTTCGAGGTCAAGGAGCTGGACAACATCTTCGCCCTCCTCGTGCTCGGGGGCTTCGCTGGCCTGCCTTCTCCTCCCTCGCCTATAGCCATAGAATTGCTTCCCTACATGGAAAAGGAACTCATCATGCTTCTCTCGCGGACAGACCTCGCCCAGGATCCCATAGGTGTCCTGGCCGGGCTTCTCGAGATGGGTTAAGGACGCTCTATGTTGAATACCGCATTCTTCTTGGGCAAGGGCGGAGTGGGGAAGACCACGCTCTCCAGCTCCTTCGCCTTGAATCTAGCCCGGCGGGGAAAGAAGATCCTCGTGGCATCCCTCGATCCAGCCCACAACCTCGGCGACGCACTCAAGGTCCATCTCTCCGGGGAGCCGAAGCAGGTTGAGCCCAACCTGGACGCCCTGGAAGTGGATCTGGGGAAATGGGTCGACAAGTATCTCGAGGACAGCCGCCGTCAACTCAAGGCCAACTATTCCTACAACGTGACGCTCAACCTGGATTCCTTTTTCAACATTTTGAAATACTCTCCGGGCACGGAGGAATACGCTGTCCTGTGGGCTATCGAGGATATCCATTGCAGGCTCGGCCCTCTATACGACGCCGTGGTATTCGACACTCCTCCCACAGCCCTCTCCCTGAGATTCCTCTCTTTGCCCACTATATCCGGCCTCTGGGTCAAGGAGCTCGGCGCATTGAGGGAGAAAATCCTGGAAAAGCGCCAGACTATAACCAGGCTCAATCCCGACTCCCCAGTGGCCGCGAGTTGCGTGGACAAGGACGAGGACAAGGTCTATGGCCAGCTCAAGAGCATACGGGCGCGGCTTTCGGTGCTGGAAAAGCTTTTCGCCAAGGAAAGCTTCCTGAGCGTCATCGTCAACCCGGACCAGCTCTCGGTGGATGAAGCCTTGCGCATCCAGGACGAGCTTTCGAAGTTGAGCATCCCCCTCTCCGCAGTCTGCGTCAACAAGCAGGGCCTATCCGACATGGCTTGGACTCAACACAGCGCACTGAGCGGCTATCCTCAGTTCGAGTTCGATTTTTCCCGGGCGGGCATAACATCACGGGAAGACCTGGTGGCCATTGGTTCCGAGAAGCTTGCCGACCTCTTCATGCAGATTTCCGGCGAGGCGCCGGACACAAGGAAAACAAGACTATGGAAGTGAAATACCTCATACCCCTCCTCATTCTCGGAGCCGCAGGCACCACCCAGTACTATCTTGGCTCCAGGCAGAACCGGTGGATGGGCAAACGCATATCCACCCAGGCAGAGGAAATCCTGAACCCGAAAGACACGGAATACGTCAATATCGGCGGGGTGATAGGCTACAATTTCGTGTATCGGCTCAGGGAGCCTTGGAAGGAGGCGAAGGGCTCTTTCACCTTCCTGCCCCGGCATTCCATGCTCTACCTGCCCATTTCCTACCTCATAGGAAGCAGGGACAGGTTTTTCCTCAATCTCTTCACGGACAGACGCCTGGCCGGCGAAGGCCACATAGTCGAAAAGCGCCATCTCGGCAGAGCCAAGATCGATGGCGTGGAGAGCATGAAGAGGATGGAGGTATCGAAGGGCAAGAAGCGCTTCGTGCTCCTATACAAGGAGGAAGGGCTTAAATCAGCCCTCCTGAAGACCTTGGAGGCGATGGCCGATTCGGACAGCCTCGCCCATTTCTGCTGCTACGCGGACAACAAGACCTTCTTCCTCTTCCTCAAGCCGCGCAAGGGAATGGTGGAAGACAATCTGAAGACCTTCCTGCAGATTTGCCCCGAGTATTTCAGGTAGAGGAGGCTGCTCATGGAAAAGAGCCAAATCGATTCAAAGCTGCGTTCGCGGATAGATTCGGCCCTTGCCAGGGTGCTCGAGCCCCAGTCGAATGTGCCTATTGTCGATCTCGGACTCGTTCGGAACGTGCGCTACAGCGAAAAGGAGAGGACCATTCTCGTCAGCCTGGCTATAGGCTACCCACGGGGCGAATGCCCCGCCTGCGCCGCCATCAACGGCGTGGTGGGCGCGGGCATAGCCAGGCGCGTCGAGGAGGAGTTCGCAAAGGAATTTCCCGATCTCCGGGTGATCGTCGAGTAGGAAGCCCGAACAGCCGCGGCACCAGAACGTTTATTTCTTCTTGTCGTCCTGGCGCAAATACGTGTCCACCAGGTGCTTGAACCTCTCTTCCACGAATTTACGCTTCACCTTGAGGGTCTGGGTGAGTTCCTTCCCCACCTGGAAATCGTTGAGGATCGGCAGAATCTTGCTTATCCGCTCGAAGGGCTTGAATCCCTGCTCCTTGGTGAGACGAGAGTTCACCTCCTCCAGGAGGATCCTGTATATTTCGTCGTGCTCTATGGAGTTGGAGCCTTCCGTTATTACTTCGTTACGAGAAAGCTTGAGATCCGCCGCTAGCTTCATGAGCTCTTCCTCGTTGATGGCGACGATAGCCGATATCGATTTCTGGTCCTGGCCCAAAACTACGGCGTGGTCTATGTAGGCGCTTTCCTTGAGTTTGTCCTCTATGGGCTCAGGCTCAACGTTTTCTCCTCCCATGAGGACGATCGTGTCCTTGGCCCTGCCCACGATGACATACTCACCGTTTTCCGATCTCACGGCGAGATCCCCCGTGTTGAGCCAGCCGTCCGGCGAGAGGACGGCGGCCGTAGCCTCGGGATTCTTGTAGTAGCCAGACATGACCTGGGGGCCGCGAACGAATAGGACGCCCTTTTCGCCTATTCCGGCGAGTCTGCCGTCTTCGAGCCTCAGCTCCACCTCGGTATTGTCGAAGGGCGTGCCGGTCGAGCCGAAGGTGTTGCGCTCGTATTGGCGCGACAGGATTCCTGGGGCGCATTCTGTCATGCCGTAGGCATTCACGAGGGTGATGCCGATGGCGTTGAAGAGCTCGTCCAGGTACTTGGGAAGGGAGCCGGCTCCGCAGGTCGCGAGCCTCAAGCGCCCACCCACCTTCTCGCGGAAGGGCTTGAAGAGGGCTCCGGCGAGGGCGTGCCCAGGGAAGAGGACGACGAGCCTGAAGGCATGCCAAAGCCAGGCCAGAAGCCTGGCCGTAGCCGTCCTCTTCTTGAGCGATATATAGCATCCTTTGAGATAGAGTTCCGAACTCATCCATGCTTGGTTGTTCTTGATGAGGCCGAGGACGAGGCGGCGCTTGGTTCCCGGCATCTCGGTTATCACCTTGATGAGCTTCTGGTATACGGATTCCCAGATTCGGGGCACGGAGATGAGAACCTGGGGGCGTTCGGCCAGGAGATCGGCGGCGAACCTGCCGGCCGAGGAGTAGACGAAACAGAGCCCCTGGGCTAGCCCACAATACTCGAACGCTCGCTCGTACACGTGCCAGGATGGAAGCATGCACACCGTCGTCTCGGCCTTTTCCGGGTCGATCTGGAGTCGCGGCGTGTTGGCTACGAGGTTCTGCACGAAGTTCGCGTGGCTGAGCATGACTCCCTTGGGATTGCCGGTCGTACCCGAGGTATACACGATGGTGAGCAGGTCAGTAACCTTTATTTCCTTGTCCAGCCTCTCCACGAAATCGGGATCGGCTTTGTACAGGCTCTCTCCGCGTTCCATGAGCTGGTCATAGGAGAGGGTCTTTTCGGCCAGATGCTGGGGCAGGGAGGATGCGGCATCGGCCTGGTCCCTGGATTCCACGACGAATATGCGCTTGCACCGATCCCAATCCTGGGAGTCGAACTGCTCGCCGAGTTCCGAAAGTTGCTTCCAGGTTTCTACGATGAGGTGGACGGAGTCGGAGTGCCTGAATATGAAAGCGAGCTCCCTCGGAGACGTGTCAGAGCCGCGGGGGATGGATACTGCCCCGAGAGCCATGAGCGCGAAGTCAGTAGCCGACCACTCGAAGCGGTTATTGACGAAGAAGCCCACATGGTCGCCCTTGCCCACGCCGAGGGAGTCGAATGCTGCGGCCAGCATGCGTATGGTCCTGGCGAACTGGGAATAGGTCCGGGTTTCGGTATCTGTCTTGACTCGCCATTTATGCGAAACCCGGTCGGGATAACGGCTCGCTGTCGTGAAAGGAACGGAGAGCAAAGGACTGTCCATGGTGACTCCTTGGCGATCCGGAAGCCGGCAATGCGGCTGTCCCGATCCTTGACGCTTGAGTATACGACACCTTTGACGGAATTCCTATTCGTGTCACAAGAAAGTCCGGAGATCAGCTCCGCGCGGGATGGCGGATGCCAATCGGACTTGACAGGCCGGGATATCGAGTCAAAACTTATCGAGTAAAGATTCCCCTACAACCCGAGGAGGAGTTCATGCGTGTATCCAAGGTTCTATCCCTCATCGTCCTCATCGCCCTCGCGGCACTTTCGGCCGGAGCCCAGGCTCCGTCCATCCCGGAGCTCAAGGGGAAGAACCTTGAGATAACGATCTGGACTCACGAGGACGCCAACAGGGCGGCGATAGAAAAGCGCTACATAGAGGAGTTCAAGGCCGCCAATCCCAGCCTCACGATCACCTACACGACCTTCCCCTCGGGCAAAATAGCCGAAACCATGGCCACGGCCTTCGCGGCCAACCAGGGACCGGACATCTTCAATCTCACCATACCGACGGCCTATCCATACATCGGCAATGGACGCGTCGCCCCCGTCGACTACAAGGCCCTCGGGCTCAAGAACGCGGCCGACCTGGTGGACAACTACCTGCCCAATATGCTCGACCCCGTCACCCAGGACGGGGAGATCTATGGACTCCCCCTCGAAATCACCAACATGGCCCTCTACGTCAATAGGAAGATGCTGAGGGACGCGGGACTGGATCCCGACAAGGATGCGCCCAGGACCTGGGAAGACGTGCTCGCGCTTTCAGAAAAGCTCGTGAAGCGCAACGGCCAGATCATAACCCGAAGGGGATTCGATTTCCGCTATGACGGTAGGCTGACGACCTGGCTCCCCATGGTCCAGCAGCTGGGAGGGGAACTCATATCCAAGGACGGGAAGACGGCCATCATAGGCGACGAAGCTTGGCTCAAGACTCTCCAATTCTTCAAGGACATGGGCCCGGGCGGCAAGAACCTCGCCTCCCCCACCTACACGGCAGCCCGCACCCAGTTCGACCTCAACAAGGACGAAGTGGCCATGTCGATCTCCGGACTCTACCAGGAAGCGCGGATGCGCACAGCCAATCCGGCCTTCTTCGCCTCCAAGGACTGGATGGTAGTCTCTCTTCCCCAATGGAAGGACGCAAAGAAACGCGTAACAGCCCACTATTCAGGCCATTATTACATGGTCAACGCCCAGTCTTCCAAGCTGGAGCAGTACGCAGCCTGGTGCCTCGTGGGCTACATGCTTTCGCACGGCGAGGAGTACCTGGAAAAAGTGGCTATCGTCCAACCCACGAAAGCACTCTTGAACTCCCCCACCTACAAGGCCATGCCCTACTCCGATGTCTTCGCCAAAGACTTCGAAACCGCGAGCATCGTCTACCTGGGCAAGCTGAGTTCGCGGATAGACGCCCTGCTCAAGACAGCGTTCGAAAGCGTCATGGTCGGAGGCGTTGAACCCAAAAAAGCCCTGGAAACGCTGAAAGCGGCGGCTAACGCAGCCCTTGCCGAAGCGGACTGAGAGCCCGAGCTTGGCACACCCTCGCGCCAAAAAGCCCCTGGAAGCTCGACGGGCTTCCTGGGGCTGGTTCTTTGTAGGCCCCGCCGTCATCTTCTTTTCGACCTTTTCCCTCTACCCCATGCTCAACGCCATGTGGACGAGCTTCCACACCAAGAAGCTTCTTTCCCTCAAGGCTCCCAAGTTCGTAGGCTTCAGGAACTACGAGAGGATCCTGTCCTCCCCAGATTTCTGGAACTCGGTGAGGGCGTCTTTGACCTTCTGTCTCGGCGTTTTCGTGCCACTTTTCTGCCTTTCCCTCCTCATCGGAGTGTTGGTTTCCTCGCGGCGCCGAGGAAGAAGGCTCTTCCAGCTCGCGCTCTATTCTCCGGCAGTGCTCTCCTCCGTTGTCACCGCCTCGGTTTGGATCATCATGTTCGATCCCCGAGGCCTGGCCAATCAGGCTTTGAATGCTCTCCTCGGCACACCGGGCATAGATCATCGCTGGCTTTCCGATCCCAGGATGGTCCAGATATCTACCATAGTCGTCTATGTGTGGAAGCTCCTTGGATACTATGTCATCCTCTTCGTTACGGGCATCGGGAAAATTCCTGTCTCGGTGATCGAAGCCGCCACCATCGACGGTGCGAATGCCGTCCAGCGGTTTTTCAAGATAACCTTGCCTCTTCTCAAGCCAACGCTCGTCCTCGTGTCGGTTCTTATCATCATCGGTACGCTCAAGAGTTTCTCCACCCAGTACCTCTTCGCCCAGAGAGGAGCTCCCCTGGCGGCAATGAATGTCATCACTCTCAACATCTACAACACCGTCCTTTCCGAACACGACCTAGGCAAGGCAAGCGCCATGAGCATCCTCCTCTTCCTCGCCCTCTTGGGTATCTCCTGGCTCCAGATCAAGGCTTCGGAAGCCCGTGGAGAGGAGGCGGACGCATGAGGGTCCGCAACCCCGCCTCCATAGCCGCTACTCTAGCCTTGTGCATAATAACCATCGCCATGGCCTTGCCCCTCGCCTTCATGATCGGCGCTTCCCTCATGCCCAGGTCTGACATCCTGTCCATGCCCTATCCCTGGATCCCCAAGGCGCCTCGCTGGGAAAACTACCGCATGGCCTTGGCGGGCACCGACGGCTCATGGGTATTCCTCCGCAACATTGCCAACTCTCTCATCGTTTCGGCCTCCGTAGCACTGAGCTCGGTCATCATAGCTTCAGCAGCCGGCTACGGTCTGGCGAAATTCAAGTTCAAGGGCAGAAGCATCGTCTTCATGGGAATCATGGGCACGATGATGATCCCCTTCGAGACCATCATGATCCCCCTCTTCCTCACAGCCGTGAAGCTGAAGCTCCAGAACACCTATGCCGGCCTCATCCTTCCATTCCTCACCAGCGCTTTCGGCGTCTTCCTCATGCGCCAGTATCTCCTGGGCTTCCCCGACGAACTCCTGGACGCTGCGCGCATAGACGGCTGTTCGGAACCGGGGATCTACACGAGGATCGTATTCAAGAACGCCGGCCCCGCCGTGGCCACCCTGGCTATACTCGCCTTCAGGGGGCAGTGGGACAACCTCCTT
>DATCUA010000227.1:0-2732 GCA_036567645.1 Rectinemataceae bacterium
GGCCGCGGCAGGCGCCGGACCGGCCGAAATCGTCCCGGCTGTCATAGCCCTGGGCTTGGCGGCTTCCAGGCCGAGCCTGGCGGAGCGAATCGTGCGCGGAGCCGCGCGTGCGAGGACGCGGAAGCCCGTGGACGAGATAGCCCGCGTAGGGAAAGGAAGCTCGGTAGCCGGGCTTCCCAAATCCTGGCGCAGTGTCCTGGAAGCTGTCCGCGCGGCTCCCTCGGCTTCGAACAAACAGCCGTGGCGCCTCGTCGCTGTCGGCCCGGCCGCTGGAGCCGATTTTGAAGATCTTGCGTGGGATCTGTACATGGACGAGGACTACGCATATAACCGCGCCCTCGGAGCCGTGCGCATCCAAAATATCGACATGGGCATAGCCATGCGTCATTTTTCGATCGCGGCTTCGGCCTTTGGGCTCCGCGGCTCCTGGCGCTCCCCGTCCGCCTCGGAAAGGCTTTCGGAGGGTGGGCGAAGCGAAACCGGCCCCGAACGAGGGTGGAAGCTCATCGCTTCGTGGAGATGAAGCTGGGCTGGGGTGTTCATAAACTAGAAATTTTGCCTCAGGCGCCCGATTCGGCTATATTTGACTCACCGCGTTCCTTGTGGAACGCGTCACGAAAACCCCAGGAGGAAACGATGATATCCCAAAAGATGGCCGATAGGATCAACCTTCAGATCAACCGGGAGATGTATTCTGCCTACCTCTACCTCGCCATGGCAGCCAGGATGAAGGAAGCGGGCTACCAGGGCATAGGGAAGTGGCTCACTGTCCAGTACCACGAGGAAATGTTCCATGCCATGAAGTTCGTCCATTATCTGGAAGAGCAGGGAGCTACGGTCAAATATGCGCAGATCGACACGCCCGCGTTTTCCGAAACCGGCGTGAAGGAGATCTTCCAGCACATATACAAGCACGAGCAGTTCGTCACGGCTTCCATCCGCGAGATGGTGGAGCTCGCCCGCGCCGAGAAGGACTATGCCACCGAGAATCTCCTCTCTTGGTACATAGACGAGCAGGTGGAAGAGGAGAAGAACGATCTCGAGATCCTCCAGCTCATCGACCTGGTCGGCGGCACGGCCCACGGCCTCTTCATGATCAACATCGAGCTCGGGAAGCGGGAAGCCGGCGTAGCCCTGGACTACACGAAACTCTGATCCCGCAGTGGCCGGGGCGGCGCGGCCTTTCGAAGGTCCCGCCCCGGAATGCCCTGCTTGGATACGCCCCGTCCGGCCGAGAGCTGTACGGGGCTTTTTTTAGCTTCAGTCTTCGGCTACCATGCCCCAATGCGCCCCATTTCCTTTCTCAGCACGAGGTCAGCCGAATCTTCCATTTCCCCGGTTTCGATAGAGGAGGCCATAGTCGCGGGGCTAGCCCCTGACGGAGGCCTCTACGTGCCCGACAGGCTTCCCGCCCTTCCGGCGCGCGTCATGGAATCCGGACTCCTCGAGTACTCCGAGCTCGCATACCTCATCCTCGAACCCTTCTTCCCTGGTTGGACGGGATCAGGCGGAGCCCTCTACGCTATCCTGCGCAGGGCGTATGGACCGGGGAGCAGCGCCTCGGGCTTTGGCCCGCGATTTTCGCGCCCCGAGGTCGCCCACATTTCCAAACTCGACGGGATTGAGGCTCCGGCCATAGCCGCCAGTCCAGGAGGGGCGGGATCGGCCGATCTCTACCTCATAGAACTTTTCCACGGCCCCACCTGCGCCTTCAAGGATCTGGCGCTGAGCGTTCTGGGCGGCTTGCTCAAGGAGAGCCTGGACCGCCTCGGGCGCTTCGAACCCGTCCTCGTCCTTACCGCCACCTCGGGCGACACCGGCTCTGCGGCCTTGGCGGGATTGGGCGGCATCGAGGGAGTTCGGACCGCCGTCATCTTTCCCGAGGGCGGCACGAGCGAGATCCAAAGGCTCCAGATGACCTCCTTGGCCGGCCCCGGCAGATTCGTGGCGTCCATCAGGGGGAATTTCGACGATGCCCAGCGGGCGGCGAAGGCGATTTTCGGAAAGGCTCTCGCCGGCGAAGGGGCGCTGGCGGGGCAGTTCCTCTCATCGGCCAATTCCATCAACATCGGGCGCTTGCTGCCCCAGATCGTCTATTACGTAGCCGCGTGGAGGCACTTGGCGGCCTCCGGCGCCCTGGGCCGGGACGGGAAGATGGACGTGGCGGTGCCCACGGGCAATTTCGGAGACATCCTCGCGGCCAAGTACGCCAAGGAGATGGGCCTGCCAATAGGGAGGCTCATCCTCGCTTCCAACGCCAACAAGGTCCTGGCCGAATTCTTCGGTACCGGCGTCTACGACAGGCGGAGGAGCCTCGTGCGCACGAAAAGCCCCTCCATGGATATCCTCGTGTCATCGAACCTGGAGAGACTTCTGCACATGGCGTCGGGCGCCAGCGGAGCGAGAGTTTCGAAGCTCATGTCGGAGCTCGCGACCGAGGGGCGCTTCGAGGTGTCGGTCTCGGAGCGGGCATATATGGCCGATTTCATTGCGGGCTGGTGCGCCGACGCCGAGGCCCAGGCTGCCATCGCTTCGGTATGGGAGGCCTGCGGCGTCCTGGTCGATCCCCATACGGCTACGGCGATACGAGTAGCCCTGGAGGCTGGAGGCGAAGGCAGGCCTATCGTGGTCGCGGGCACGGCGAGTCCCTTCAAATTCCCCGCCGCTTGCCTGGAAGCCCTGGGCATGGATGTGAGGGATCTCGGCCACGGCGATTCGGGGGACCTCGGCCT
>DATCUA010000228.1:0-1535 GCA_036567645.1 Rectinemataceae bacterium
CCAGGTCGCGCCCTTCGCGGGCGCGTGGATTGAAACAGACGGCGGCGAACACGATCAAGCGCGTTGCTTTGTCGCGCCCTTCGCGGGCGCGTGGATTGAAACTTGATCCAAGCAATCCCACCGACAATCGCCGTCAGTCGCGCCCTTCGCGGGCGCGTGGATTGAAACCGGTATTTGGGAAGTTCCACGCTCCTTTGCGTAGTATAGCCGTTTGCACAGATTTTTACATGCTCATTTTCTATCCTGGTGATTTCGCGGATCCTGTCCACCTCGTCGCTTTGTCTATCTAGTCGGGTTTTCCCACCATCCTCCCTATCCTCTCCCTGCCTTCTGTAATCCTCCACCCGTCGCGGGCGTTGAAGTAGAGATACCAGAGACCATCCTTTTCCCTGAAGCGGCAATCGCAGGCGTAGACGTGGGAGCTCGTCCAGCCCGATGATGCGGGCGCGAGGAGGGGTGCATCGCGCGCGGGCGCCCAGGAGAGGCCGTCGTCCGATCGCAAGATGAAGATCGCGGAGCGGGACGTGCCCCCTGGATCGCGGTAGATCTTGTTCTGGAGGCCGATGTAGCCGTCTTCCATGGGCAGAACCTTGATCGAGCCGGCGCCCAGGACGCCGGGCAGGGTGTCGGCTTTGGGGTCGAGGATAGGCGCGGAACGGGGAGTGAAGGGGCCGAGGGGGGATGGGCTTTCCGCAAGCCCTATGTAGCGAGGCTCGCAGAAGCCGCAGTCGGGTATCCAGGAGAGGGATGCCGAGTAGTACAGGCGCCATGCGTGGCTCGATGTGCCGGAGTCTGGGACGCCAGCTGAGCCCGGCGTTGCCGGGGCTATCGGCGTTACGCAGGGATTGGACAGGGACTCGCCGAGCTTGGGGTCGGCCATCCACGGAAGCTCTGGCGCTAGGATCGGTTCGGGCCTGGTCCAACGCGAGAGGTTTTCACTGCGCGAGAGGGCTAAGCGCGATTTCCAGGGGCGCTTTGCGGGCAGGACGCTCAGGGCCAGGGCCAGGGGCGGGTAGGACTCGAAATAGAGGTGGTAGCTTCTTGCCGCGTCGGTATCTGAACCTCGATCGGGCGCCAAGCTGATCCGGCGGACAAAGGGCCGCATGGCGTTCCGCACGGCTATGCCCCGGTCGCGCCAGGAGAGCCCGTCGCGGGAGGAGTAGCGGTGGATGCCCCAGGCCGAGTGGGCGAAGAGCTCCCATTCGCCGTGTGCATCGCCGCCTGGAGACTCCTCGGGAAAGAGGAAGCTCGGGTCGGCTATCAGGGGGGAAAAGGCCGGCGGCTCGATCAGGGGGCCTTCGACGTCCTTCCATCGGATGGAGAGGAAATCTTGTGCGCGCATCGAGAGATTATATCTTGGCAGGACGACACGCAGCCACACGGCGATTCGAGCGCAGTCGGGCCGCGTTACCCTGGGCTAGAAAAGGAGAGGTGTCGCCGATGAAACCCTCTTCGACTTTTGCATGGTCGAATCCTATACGCCTACCTGCATGCGATCGAATCCACATTGATCGAGCCTGTGTCAGTGCGATCCC
>DATCUA010000229.1:0-18710 GCA_036567645.1 Rectinemataceae bacterium
GGAGCCGAGGAAGTTGCCGAATTGGAGGCTGCAGTCGATGTCAGCGCTGCAATGCACCTGGGGCTCCTCGGCGCATTGCGGCCCGGGTGGACGGAAAAGCAGGCCGCGGCCTTCGTGGCTTCGCGGGCCTTGTCCGAAGGATGCTCTCTGAGCTTTGCTCCCATCGCCACCCTGAGCGGCCATGTCCTCCACAATCGGCCCGGGGACGCTTCCTGCAGCTCAGGCGGCTTCTTCCTCCTCGACGCCGGGGCGGAACGACCCTCGGGATACGCCGGGGACCTGACGACGAGCTTTCCCGTCGGGCCTCGGTTCGATTCCCGGCGCGCCGAGCTCTACGACATCCTCCTCGGGATGTTCCGAGCGGCTACCGAAGGACTCGGGCCGGGGACTCCTTTCCTACAGGTGCATCTCAGAGCCTGTATCGCCCTCGCGGAGGGATTGAAGAGCCTTGGGATCCTCACGGGCGATCCTCGGGATGCTGTGGCGGAGGGAGCACACGCTCTCTTTTTCCCCCATGGGATCGGCCACATGATAGGCCTCGACGTCCACGATATGGAGGGAATGGGCGAGGACGCCGTTGGCTACGGATCCGAGGCCAGGAGCACCCAGTTCGGGCTGAGATCCTTGAGGTTGGCCAAGCCCTTGGCGCCGGGCATGGTCCACTCCATCGAGCCGGGCATCTACTTCATCCCCTGGCTGATAGCCGCCTGGAAGAAGGAAGGCAGGCATTCGGCGTTCATAGATTATGACGCGCTTGAGGCTTGGAAATCCCTGGGGGGAATGCGTATCGAGGAAGATTGGCTCGTGATGGAATCGGGGGCCAGGAGGCTGGGCAAGCCGATCGACAAGAGCAGGAAGGCGATCGAAGCCTTCAGGGGTGGATGATGAAGACCATCTTCGTCTCCGTGTTCCAAGAAGACGCTCTAGTGATCAAGAGCCTCCTCGAATCAGGAGGCATAGGCGCCACCCTTCTCGTGGACACGATGCTGGACGTCAATCCTTTCTTCTATTCAGATATCCATGGGGTCAAGATTGTGGTGGCGGACGAGGATGAGGAGGCCGCAACCGCCCTCGTCAGGGATTATAAATCCAGGAAGACTTAAGGGAAGACTTCGGAGCGCCATCCGCGCTCTCAGGACTGCATGCTTTGGTAAATCAGCTTCTTGCCGCTCGAATCGCGGTATGGATTCCGCATCCGCTTCATCATGATCCTGTACGCTGCGCAGGCCTTGTAATAGACATCAGGTCCCTTGAAACTGGAAAACTCGTCGCAACGAAAGAGCTCGAGGAGCGTGGGGAAACGGGGATCGGCGACTAAATCCTCCACCCTCGATGGGGGAATGGATGGAAGGGCCGCGGGGAGCATGTGCCATCGAATCAGAAAGCGTACATCCTCCACGAGCCGGGGCTCGAAACCGAGATCGGCCAGAAAACGGGCCGCCAAGACAGCGCCTATTTCCGCGTGTTTGTCGAATTTCCTGCCTTCGGCTGCTTCTGAGCGGGGCTTGCCAACATCGTGAAGGAGGATGGCGAGCGAGAGCGTCAAGTCTAGTTGTTTGCGATGCCCCAGGGCTTCGAGGGTGTGGCTCCATCCGCCTCCTTCGGGATGGCAGTCCTTAGCGTGGTCCACTGTCTGCAGCTCGGCTAGTAGCGGCCAATAGGCCTGGATGAATCCGCTCTCGCGGAGGAACTCGAGAGAGTCGGCTGAACCGGGTCCCTGGAGCACGAGGGAGATGAGATCCTTCTGCCAGAGCTTGGACAACCCTCTCGGCAATAAAAACCGAGAGCCGGATCCGCTGGCTGAACCCGGGAACCGGGAGATGAGTACGGCATTCTCGAAGAGCTCGTCTTCGTCCCTCCCCGAGGAAGGCTCGAAGATGCCGGAACGGAGATTCTTGTAGCAGTCGCGAGGATCGTGGTAGCGGCCCTCCCGAGGAGAGAAACGGAAGTCGCCGAAAGCCGTGGCGCCTTGCTTCCTCACCCCCTGCTCGAGGCAGGACAGGCGCGCCTCGAAGCCGATTTCGGATTTCCCGATGCTCATGTCGGCATAGGGGAGGCCTGGGTAGTCTACGCGGTCGAAAACCTTAGCCAGTCCAGCAAGATCTATGTCCACATCGATGAATTTGACGGGATCGGACATGGTTCTTCCGAAATAGGAGTCCACCGCCGTCACCCCTCTTTCGGCATAGGGGATGCCGGCCTTCTCCATGGCAGCCCGGAAATCCGTGGCCACGGTCAGGCCTCCGGCTTTTCTTCCCGGATGGCGGCAAGCCGAGCCGTGAGAAGGGAAGGCAGATCGCTTTTGGGATCTATGGTGAATCGGATTTGCCGGCTATCCTCCAGAGCCGTGTACTCGATGAGGATGCTAAAAAAGGGGCTTCCGAAAAGGAAATCGAGGAATTTCCGGGGTGGCGCGCTCAAGGATACTATGTCGGAAAGAGGGATGCTGAGGTCTGGCTTGGCTTTTTCCCTATTCAGAGAAGAACTCGCCTTGAAGAGGGAAGCGAACCAGTTTTCCCCAGGAGTCTCGCGAAAGCGCAGCGCGCTCGGCGTGAGGATGATGAGCCCCCATTCTCCCCTGTCGTCCCTGGAAGAGAAGCTCTGTCCCATGGTGCGGGCGAGCACGGGTTCTCCTATTTCCGCTTCGTAGGCTTTCCAAAACTCTTCGGCGCTCTGTTCCATGCCTGTCCTCGGCCGCAGTATACCATGGAGGAGCGCCCTAAGGCCACGGCTTCCCTCGTGCTCTGAAGATAGCGGAGGCCGCGAAGGACAGGCGCCTCGGCATGGGCTCCGGGAGGAGTTGCCGCGCTCAGCTCACGAGCCCAAATGCGCGCCAGGATCGGCCATCCTCTCGAGAAGGAACCTGAGTATCCATGAAGCCATGAAATGCCCGGCGCACTGCGGCACGAAGGGGGACGAGCCCTGGACCATCCTCCTCCTGCCGCCTGTCGCGGCTCCCGCCGGCTTCATCTCGAGGGCATCGGGTTCGACGGGCTTGGCGGGCGGCTCATCCGACCACACAGCGGCAAAGTCATCAACAATGCCAAGCCTGCGTAGCCGCGACCGCACGTCTCGCGCCAGCGGGCAGCCCGAGCTTTTCCAGAACGAGCCCATCCTGAGGCGTTCAGGAGCGAGGCGCCCTGCTGTGCCCATGCTCGATATGAAACTCGCCCCGCACCTGCACAAGGAGGCTATGAGCTGTACCTTGGCATTGAGAGAATCGACGCAGTCGGCATGGCAATCGGAACCGGGATCCACGACATCGCCCGCTTCCGCTCCGGAGAAAAAGCGGGTTACTTCTTCCACCTGCACATCGGGATTGATGCTCCTGGCCAATCGGGCGAATGCTTCGGTTTTCGGCATGCCGAGTGTGAAATCGAAGCCGGTGGCCAGCCTGTTGAGGTTGGATGCATCGACTGAATCGAAATCGACGACCCGTATCCGGCCCAAGCCGGCTCGTACGAGATCAAGTGCGCAGGACGCTCCGACCCCGCCTAGACCATAGACCGAAACCTTGGCCGACGAGAGCCGCTCAAGAGCATCTTCGCCGATGATGATCGATGTGCGCTGAGAAAAATCATGCGGCGTTCTCATCTTCTCTTCTGCCTTTCCGCCTGTTTGCCATCGAGGGCGGCCTCTGGTTTGAAGGCGCGCAGGAAATTCGCCCTCAGCGCGGCCTGGAGTTCGTCGATGCCCATATTCCGAATCGACGCGATCGCAGACTCCACGAGGGATATCGCTTCCAGGGGAGTGCGCGATTCGCCCTTCAGGGGCTGCCAGGGCGCGTCCGTCTCCGCCAAGATCCTATCCGCGGGGAGGCCCGAACACGATTCCCTTGCATGGGGAGATCCTCGTACCAGGGTGGTGCCGAAGGAGAAATAAGCTTCGATGCCGGCGTCCAGGAAGGCTCTGGCTTCTCCTATCCTCCCCGGCCAAGAGTGGAAGATCACGGCGGCAAGGGTTGCAAGCCGCGATTTGTAGGAGAGGAGCAAATCCATGCCCTTTCGCGAGTGGACGAGAATGGGAAGCCCATGCTTGGCGGCGAGGCCGAGCTGGAATTCGAAGGCTGTCCGTTGCTCCTCCAGGTTCCGCTCCGTCCGCAATCGCTCGGGTCGGTCTCCGTAGAAGTCGAATCCCGCTTCGCCTATAAAGTCGATCTTGCGCGATGCGGCCAGATCGGCCAGATAGGCCATGGTGTCTTCGCGGATGTCCTGGGGATGGATGCCGAATCCCCTGAAGCCTCCGGAGAGGAGGCCGATAAAACCGTCTTCGGAATCGCGCTCTGTGGGGTCATGGGAGACTGAGGCTACGAGCCAGTCCTCGCCCACGAGGCCCGAGAGAAAATCAGGATCTATGGCCGCTACCTGGGCCAGGTGGACGTGGGCGTCGCTGTGCACGACCAGATTGTCCATCGGGCGCGGCTATTGCGTCAATGGAAGGCTCCACGTAGAAATGGCCTCGTTCAATCCGGAAGACGGGAATGGCGGGATCGAGAAAAATAAAAAAAACAATTCAAGGGTCTTGCCAAGATAATGGCTATGAAATATATTATGCAATACAAGGTATTCTTGAAAGGAGGAGACCATGGAAGCGATTCTGATGGATGCGAAGCGCGTAGTGCGATCGATCCTGAAGATGCGTCACGCGGGTTCCGGTGCGCAGATTCGCCATGGCGCTGAAGGCTCCAAAGCGGCGCAAGCGAAGAAATACTCCGATATCTACGGAAGATCAGGACACATGGACGTGCACTCGGGCAGGGAGTTCTTTAGCTTCTACGCCCTGATGGCACGAGCCGAACGATCGCCCTTCACCTATTAGGGAGGAGCCGCCATGGCCGATGAGCTGTTCGAAAAATGGAAGAGCCAGTTCAGGAAGGGATTCCTGGAACTCTGCCTCCTCAGATTGCTCTCGGCGCGGGGTAGATGCTACGGCCTGCAGATCATGGAGATACTCAAGGAGCACGGAGTGGAGCTGACCGAAGGAACGCTCTACCCTCTTCTCATGCGAATGACCAAGGACGGATCGGTAAAATCTGCCTGGGAGACTCCCGACGTCGGGCATCCGCGAAAATACTACAGCGTCACCGAGGAGGGCTCGGCGTTGCTCTCCGACATGATGGGAGAATACGATAGGAGCGACAGGGCTCTCTACAGCATCGGGGAAGGACGGTGAAGCCATGAAAAAGCAAGAATATCTCCAGGCTCTGGAATCCGAGCTCGAAGCTTTCAGCGAGGAAGAGCGGCGCGATATTTTGCTCGAGATCGAGGATCATATAGACGAGCTACAGAGAATGCATCCCGATAGCGGCGAAGAGGTTGTCGTGGCCGGCTTGGAGTCCCCGGCGGATCTAGCTTCTGCCTTGAGAGCCGAATCAGGCAGATCGGCCGAGGCGGCTCGCCCCGCAGAATCCGCTCGCCCAGCCGATGAAAAGCCAGGAGCGGAAACGGAGCCGGAACCTGAAGCTTCCCGGGAGGATCGGGAAGGAAGGGCCGGCAGAAGGGGCAAGGCGAGGATCACCATCGACGGCAGGGATCTCGAAGACATCATACGGCGCGCCCTGGATGTTGCGGGAATTTTCAAGAATGGCGCGTTCAAGGCCGGGTTCAAGGTGGAAGATAGCGACGACGAGGATGAAGGCGACAGGAAGATCGTCATGAACGACCTGCCCGTCGATGGGCTCGAAAAGATCTTCGTGACCGCGAGTTCGGCGGATATCTCGGTCAAGCTTTCAGCCTCAGGATTCTTCCTCTCCGCGAAGGGTCCCTCCCATTCGAAGCTCACCGTGCGCCGCGACACTCCCGATACCATGGTCGTCAGCGTGCCCCGCGGAGGGGAAGAGCCCGAGATGATCGAGATAGGCGTGCCTTCGAGCGTTGACCTGGTATCTCTGGCCACAGCCTCCGGCGATGTAGAGGTTGCCGACAGGGTGGGGGATCTGGATATCCGGACAGCTTCCGGGGATGTAGTGGTGAGATCGTGCTCGGGCAATGTCCGCGCGAACACGGCATCGGGCGATATCGCAGTCAGCAACTGCTCGGAGCGGCTCGAGCTGAAGAGCGCCTCGGGCGACATCCGGGCAGAGCTGGACGCTGCCTGCGATTCGGTTAGGATCGGAAGCGTTTCCGGGGATATCGAACTGCTCTATCCGGAGGACATGGACACGACAGTCCGCTGGTCGAGCCTCTCCGGGGATATCGACTGCGATGCCCAGGAGAAGGGGCCAACATCCTGCATCATCGGCGCGGGCCTCGTCCCAATAAGCATCTCGACGACATCGGGCGATATCAGGATCGCCCGAAGCCGGAAGGCCTGATCCTAGAGATAGCCGAGAGCCTTGGCCTTGGCCGTGAGCTCCTCCCGGAAAGCCGGATCCGCTATGCCGATGAGGGCCTTGGCCCTTTCCCTGACAGTTCTGCCCCTGAGCTTCGCAATGCCGTGCTCGGTCACCACGTGGTCTACCAGGCTCCGGTGCAACGTGACCGCCGAGCCCTCTGGCAGGGTGGGTACGATGGTTGAAAGGCTTCCGCCCTTGGCCGTGCTGTAGCAGGCGATGATGCTTTTGCCGAGACCATCGAATCCAGCCACGGCTCCCGTGGCCGTGTCGGCCTGACCGCCCGTGCCCGAATATTGGCTCGTGCCGATGCTCTCGCTCGCCACCTGGCCCGTGAGGTCGACCGAGATGCAGGTGTTGATCGACACCATTTTCGAGTTCTGCGCCACGACCGAGGGATCGTTGGTCCAGCGCCCACGCTGGAACTCGACGGCCACGTTGTCGTCCAGCCAGTCGTAGAACTTTCGGGAGCCCATGGCGAAGGTGGTTATGAACTTGCCCCGCTTCAGGGCCTTCTTGGCGTTCGTGATAACGCCCATCTCGTAGAGCTCCATCATGGAATCGACGAGCATTTCGGTATGTACGCCAAGGTCCTTCTTGTCGCGCAGGGCGAGGGCTGCCGCATTGGGGATGCCCCCGATGCCGAGCTGGATGGTAGAGCCGTCCTCCACGAGCTCGGCTATATGGCCGCCGATCTGCATGTCGATGGGACTTGGGTCCGGGGCGGGCAGCGAGGGGACTTCCTGGTCGTGCTCGACGAAGTAGTCGACATCGGAGACGTGGACCTGAGTGTCGCCGAACGTGCGCGGCAGGCGTGGATTGACCTCCAGGACGACGAGCCTGGCCGCTTCGACCATGTCCTTTTCGTACGTGATGCCGAGGGATAGGGACACGAATCCATGCTTGTCCGGCGGCGTGCAGGTGCCGAAGAAGATATCGGGCCGGCGGGCGTGGATCCTGTCCGATGCTGCCCTGTGGAGCATGTTGGGCACGTAGGTCACCGTACCAGTGCCCGCCTTGAGCGCGGCTCGCGAGCCCGGGGCGTGGAACCAGCTCGCCAGCTCGAAGTGGCCCTTCATCTCGGGCTTCATGTAGAAGTCGTACGGCTTGAGGGTGAGGACCGAGAAGACTCGGACATCATGAACCCTTCCGGCTGCCTTATGGAAGCTCGCCATGCAGCCCTGGGGCTCTGAGGCGCATTGCCCGACTATGATGTCGTTGTCGCTTTCTATCTTGGAAACCGCCTCGTCTATATCGATGATCTTGCTCTTGTAGACATCGCTCCAATTCATGTTCGTTCTCCTTTTTCGCTCTTCCTCGGCCCTGTAGCCGCCTTGGTCCGCGGCGAGGGCAGGAGGCTATATCCTGACGAGGCAGGCCCCCACGGCCAGGCCTGCTCCCGATGCAACGAGGACGACCGTATCGCCTTTCTTTATCCGGCCTGACGAGAGGGCATCATCCAGGGCCATGGGTACGCAGGCCGATCCAGTGTATCCGTACTTGTCCATCACGAGGGTAGTCTTCTCCATCGGCTCGCCCAGGATTTCCATGACGCTCGCTATGACAGATGCGTTTATCTGGGTGAAGATGAAGTGGTCTATTTGGGACTGATCCAAAGCGGCTTTCTCCAAGAGCCTGCGCACGAGGGGAGGCCAGAGCTTCACATTCCTGTCCCCGGGCAGGCGCTGGAGGAGTTCGAGACCGTAGGCGCCCGAATCCAGAAGCTCTCGCGTAACCGGTTTTCGAGTCCCGCCCGCGTATACGCCGACATAGTTCCACTGTGTGCCGTCGGCGCGGAACACACCCTCCAGATACCGCGATTCCGGTTCCTCGCATCGCTCGAGCAGGACTGCGCCCGCTCCATCGGCGAAGATCGAATAGCCGAAGGCATCTCCATCGCGGACATAGGCTGGCATATTGTACACGCCCACGACGAGGGCGTATCCGATCGCTGGATCCGAGGCTACCATCCTGGCGGCAGCATCGAGGGCGGATACGAAGCTGGCGCAGGAGGCCGCTATGTCGAATGCCCGGGTCTCCGTTTCCGAGCCTTGCATCCTCCCCTGGAGGAGGATGGCGGTAGCAGGGGAAATGAACTCCGGCGTGTCCGTGGCCACGATGAAGAGCCCTACCCGAGAAGCGGGCACATTGGCCTTTTCCAGGGCCGCCCGCGCCGCCTTTTCGGCGAAATCGGCGGTCGTCTCATCCAATCCCGAGAGCCGGGCTATATGTCTCGCCTTGATGCCTATCTTCTCTTCGAGTTTGCTCGAGTCGAACTCCACTTTGGCGAGCTTTTTCAAGCGTTCGTTGTCTATTGGATCGCCGGGAGCGTATATCCCCGTTCCCGCTATCCTCGCATAGGCCATGACTACCTCCTGCGCGCCAGAGCGCGCCCTCGGGGCGCCGATAGGCTCAGGCGCCGAAAATACCCTTTACATAGTAATTCCCGATGGTCGATATGATGCTTCTAGCTGTTTCTGGCGACTTGTCGAAGACCACTTCCATGCCCAGGTAGTGGGCCACTCCGAGAAGGAACTCGATCTTCGTAATCTTGTCCGGACCTCCGGATCCCTGCATCTGCTTGAGATAGCCGCGGATGAAGGCATCGTAATAGGAGCGGGCGGCCGAAGGGAGAACGAACTCGGCCTCGCGCACGAGGCGGTAACAGGTCTTGTCCAGGGAAAGGTAGACGATGAATAGCCAGAGCCCTCTCAACTCGCGCTCGAGGGGGGTGAGCCCGGGGCCGAGGTTCAGGGTTATGAACCGGCGCAGATCGCTTCCCACATGGTGGATGAGCTCGCCGAAGAACGATTCCTTCGTATCGAAATATGTATAGAAGGCTCCTGTGGAGAGGCCCGCGGCCGATGTTATCTCGTGGATGTTGGTCTGGTGATAACCCTGTCTGCCCATGAGTTCCTTCCCCTCGTTGAGCAGGCGTTCGCGGGAGCCGGGCAGGAGCTGGATGGGCGCTCGCGAAATGGAGGTAGAGAACACCGTGTCCGGGTTGAAGCTCTCGCCGGGAAACAAGCCATGCTCGACGAAGCCGGCGAGATCCTCGAAAACGACCGGGATGCCGTAGAAGGCCTTCTGGATGGCGGCGAACCTGAGGCCGCCGAGGGCGAAAATGTACGCGGCAGGCGAGGGCGTCTGTCCGGCGGCTTGGCCTATAGCCTTTCCGAGGCCGTCCTCATATACGCTCTTCAGGCGGCGCTCGTACTCGAAGAGCCGATACTGGCCTTCCCT
Source organism: Rectinemataceae bacterium (assembly GCA_036567645.1). Lineage (GTDB taxonomy): Bacteria > Spirochaetota > Spirochaetia > Treponematales > Rectinemataceae > JAPLSO01. The sequence continues at coordinate 9,575 of DATCUA010000229.1, forward strand.
GAACACCCGCACGAGGGCCTGGTTGCGCTGCGAGAACTCGAAGATGATGGATGAAAAGCTTTTGAGCCTTTCTGCTGGGGATTTGCCCTCCACTGCCCGTATGGAATCGGCGATCTTGGTGATGACGAGCTCGAGTATCTCTTTGAACACCGATTCCTTGTCCCGGTAGTACCTGTAGAATAGGCCGTTGGATACTCCCGCTCTCCTGCATATCTCAGCCACGGATACCACGCCGTACCATTTTTCCGAGAAAAGCCCGAGCGCGGCATTGAGGAGAGAGTCCTTGCTCCCCTTTCCTGCAGTCAGAGTATGCGTCATCTTACCCCAATTTCCTTGTTGAGAGATGATTCGGTTCTTCCTAGCGGGAGTATAGGGCTCTTTTCTGGATCGCGCAAGCTCATTTCGCTTGCGGTCTCCCGCTCTTGGGAAGACAGTTGTAGAGCCATGTGCCGAAGAAAACGATGGCTCGGGAGGGCGATCATCGGCCATTATTCCCGTTACGAGTATGCGCATGGGAGATTTTCGCTTCTTCACAGACCAAATTCCACTTTTCTACTTGACGGAATCTCAAAATGGGTGCACTAGTAATGAGAGTTGATTCACTACTCATGGAGCGTGTGATGCATATTGGGTTAGCAGGCATTGGGATCTACCTTCCCGAGTCCTCCCTGAGCGCGGCAGATCTCTCTGCCAAGACGGGAGTTCCCGAAGATATCATAGCCCTCAAGTTCGGCATCAAGCGGAAGCCCGTCGCCGGATCGGACGATTCGACGGCCGATATGGGATACAAGGCAGCGCTGGAAGCTCTGGCGGATGCGGACATCGATCCAGCCGAGATCGACCTCGTCATCTGGTGCGGAGCCCAGCACAAGGACTACCCCTGCTGGCTCGCTGGACTCAATATCGCAAACAGGATAGGGGCCACCAGGGCCTGGAGCTTCGATATGGAAGCCATGTGCGGTTCCATGATGGCCGCCCTCGACGTTGCCAAGTCCCTGATGCTCGCCAGGTCCGATCTCAAGAAAGTCCTCCTCGTATCGGGGTATAGGAACAACGACCTCATCGACCTCTCCTATCCTCCGACTCGATTCATGATGGACATAGGCTCGGGCGGATCGGCCTGCGTCCTCGTCAAGGACCTGGGCCGAAACGAGGTGCTGGCCTCTGCATTCAGAGGCGACGGCTCCCTTTCAGAAATGTGTATCGTGCCCGTGCTCGGCTCCAAGGCCTGGCCTCCCAAGGCAGGCGACGAACAGAAGCCGTTCTTCGTCGTGCCGGATGAGACGGCCTTCAAAAACAAGCTTGGCGAAGTGACCATGCCAAACTTTTACGCCGTCATCCGCGAGGCCATGCGTTCCTCGGGGTTCGGCGAAAATGACATAGACTACCTGGCTATCCTCCATTTCAAGCGCAGCGCCCACCAGGCCGTCCTGCAGGAGCTGGGCTTGAAGGAAGAGCAGTCAACCTATCTCGAAGACTACGGTCATATAGGGCAGAACGATCAGCTCCTATCCATCAAGCTGGGGCTGGCCGCGGGCAAGATCCATGAGGGGGACAAGGTAGTCCTCGTGGGAGCCGGCTTGGGATTCGTATGGGCGAGCACCGTGGTGCGATGGGGAAAGATCGGCGCTTGAGGTCGGAAGATGAGGGTGCCGCAGAGGGCCGGGCGCCAGAACGGGGAAGGGAAACCCGGGGGCTGAAAACCGTATAGGAGGAACGACATGGATAGGATGAAGGACAAGGTGTGCATCGTCACCGGAGGCGCTCGGGGCATAGGCAGGGCCATAGTGGATCGCTTTGCCGAGGAAGGCGCTAAGATGGTGTTCGCCCTCGATGTCAACGATTCGGCCTTCGCCGAGCTCGAACAGGGCAGGAGCAACGTGAAGGGCGCTGTGGTCAACGTCACGGACACGGCTGGCATCCAGGCTTTCGTGGATCGGGTGGCGGCGGAATTCGGAAGGGTGGACGCCCTCGTCAACAACGCGGGCATAACCAAGGACGCCCTCATCCAGAAGATGACGGACGAGGATTGGGCCGCTGTCATCCAGGTCAACCTCACCGGGGTATTCAAGATGACGCGGGCGGTAGCTCCCCTCATGATGGCATCTGGTTCGGGCGCCATCGTCTCCATCTCCTCCGTCGTCGGCCTGGATGGAAACATAGGCCAGTCCAATTACGCGGCGACCAAGGGCGGAGTCGTGGCGATGACCAAGGGCTGGGCCAAGGAATTCGCGCGCAAGGGCGCGAAAGTACGTGCCAATTCGGTATCTCCCGGCTATTGCCGTACGCCGATGATCGAGACCGTGCCGGAGAAGGTGCTTGAGCCCATAATCGCCAAGACTCCCCTGCAGAGGCTCGCCATGCCTATAGACATAGCCAACGCCGTGCTCTTTCTCTGTTCGGACGAAGCCGCTTTCATAACCGGCCAGGTCCTGCGCGTGGATGGAGGATTGGTCCTTTGAGGCCAAGTCTCGGGGGAACAGAGCGGCATCCGTCCCGGATGCGGGCAGATCGCCAAGGTTGAGTTCCGGCCGGCGGATGCCGGACCGGGTTAGAATGTGGGGACCCCACGGGGAATCCCAAGGAGGATTGAATGAAGAGAAGTCTTCTGGCCCTCTTCGCGCTCGCCGCCCTCGCCGGCGGAGTATTCGCGCAGGGCACCATCAAGATCGGCGGCATCTGGATGCTCGCCGACATCACGGGCAACCAGGGTTCCAAGGCCGCCCTCCTCGCGGTAGAGGAGATCAACAAGGCCGGAGGGATCAATGGCAAGATGCTGGAGCTGATTATCGCCGACGACGAAGGCAAGGCCGATAAGGCGGCCGCCGCGGTAGAAAAGCTGGCGACGGTGGACAAGGTGGATGTTTTCCTTGGCGGCATGGCTTCCGGAGCCGAACTCGGCAAGATCCCCGCATTCAAGAAGTATGGGAAAGTGGTCATGTCCACCGGGGCAGCCGGTAGCGCCACCGTGGAAAAGGCCCTCGGCCCGAGCCCCGAATCCGATTTCTATTTCCATCTCCATCCATGGGACTACAACCAGGGCGCTTCCTACGCCGAAGGCTGGGACGCCATCCAGAAGAAGTATCCCAACATCCAGATCAAGAAGATCTTCCTCGCCTACGAGGAAGGGGCATTCGGCAAGTCCTCATGGGATTCGACGAAGATTCTCTTCGGCAGCGACAAGCGCTACACGATCGACGGCGCGCCTTTCAAGAGCGCAGCCCTAGGCGGCGGAGACTATACGGCCGTCCTCGAAGCAGCCAAGGCCTTCAAGCCCGACCTCTTCCTCTGGGCCGGCTACGATGCGGACGCCCTTCCTCTGCTCGAACAGTCCAAGGCCATGAAGTTCTCCCCCGGCATCTACCTCGGAGCGCCTCCCGGATGGCCTATCGGCTTCGGCTCCTCCAAGCTTTCCAAGAACGTCATGCTCTACGGCATGTGGTCCACGGCCCTCAACGAGACCAATCCCCAGAGCGACAAGTTCTACAAGGCCTACGTGAAGAAGTATCGCGAAGAGCCCGCCACCTATTTCGCCCTCCTCGCCTACGACGCCGTCTACATCCTGGCCAACGGCATCAAAGCCGCGGGAACCACGGAAACGGCGGCTCTCGTCAAGGCCCTCGAAGCGACGAAATACTCTTCCGCGCTCGGCGAGACCATCACCTTCAAGCCCTCCAACATCATCAAGCACCAGGGCATAACGAGGCAGAAGATCCTCCAGTGGCAGAACGGCTTCCAGGAAGTCATTTGGCCCTTCGAGGCGGCTACCTCAGAGCCGGTGTACCCTTTCCCGGCGTGGAAGTGAGGCGGGTCTAGAATCCTAGTTTCGGCTCGATGCGGGCGTGGTCGTCCTTCCGTGGCGGCCACGCCCTTTTGGGCCCATCGAACCAAAAGGCAGTCAAGATGGCAGTAAAACGTCGGACAGCCCTCCTTGCAGCCCTGGGGGCGGCCGGAGCGGCGATACTTCTTCTCTGGAAGCCCACCGTCCTCGTATACGGGCTCCAGACCGCGGGGCTCTACGCGGCCATAGCGATCCCCATGGGGCTCGTGCTCGGGATCGTCCACATCGTCAACCTGGCCCACGGCGAATTCATGATGCTCGCGGCCTACGGCACGTATTTCGCCTGCAAGGCGCTGGGCATGGATCCCCTCCTCGCCATACTCCCCACGGCCCTGGTGACGTCAGCCTTCGGATGGGTGATTTTTCAGCTCACCATCAGAAGGGCCATAAAGGCGCCCGAGCTCAACCAGCTCATCCTCACCTTCGGCATTGCCATAGCCTTCACCCAGGTGATCAATCTCGTCTTCACGTCCCAGACCTACAAGATGCCATTGGACTACGTGTCCTCCTCCATAGACATCGGGGACATAACCTTCGGCACCTGGTCCTTCGTCTTCATTGCCGTGGCCATAGCCTATGCCTATGGTCTCAAGTTCTTCCTCACGAAAACAACGACCGGCAAGGCCGCCCTTGCTGTGGGACAGAATCCCAAGGGCGCCGCCATTGTCGGCATAGACGTGTACCGCATCTATGGCTTCGTCTTCGCCCTTGCCATGGCCCTCGTGGGCGCGATGGGAGCCCTCTTCCTCACCAAGTCTGCCATATTCCCAAGCGTTGGCTCTCCCTTCACCATGAAGAGCTTCTGCCTCGTGGCCATGGCGGGCGTGGGCAACATCCCCGGGATCCTGAGCGCGAGCATCCTCCTGGGCATTTCGGAAAACTTCCTCAGGGCTTTCAGGGGCACCCGCGGATGGGCCGACATTGTCTTCTTCGTCCTCATCGTCGTGGTGATCATGAGCCGCTCGCTCAAAGGGAGGAAGTCGTGAACCGCACCGCATCGCTAATCCTCGCCGCCCTCGCCGCGGCGGCCGCCCTCCTCCTCCCGTCTTTCGCCGGGGACTATCCCCTCCAGGTGGCGCGCAACGTCATGCTCTACATGGCTTTGGCCATCACCTGGGACATGCTTCTGAGATCGGGGCAGATCTCTTTCGGCATAGCCGGCCTCTTCGGCCTGGGCGCCTACGCAGCCATTCTGGGCATGGTCCGCGGCGGCATGCCAGCCTGGCTCTCCATACTCTTCGCCGGCGCCTTCTCTGCCCTGGCGGCCTTTCTTATCGGGCTGGTGATTCTGCGGCTTCGGCACACCTACTTCTCCATCGTCACCATGGCCCTGGGCGAGATATTCAGGATCGTCATCCACAACCTCCACGATTTCACCGGGGGACCCGAGGGCATCGTGATCCAGCAGGGCGTCATCTTCGGCGGAAACGCGGGCAAGCTCTATTGGCTGGCGCTCGGTGGATTGGGTCTAGCGCTGGGAGCCTCGTACTTCTTCGAGAAGAGCAAAATCCGCTTCGCCCTCACAGCCATCAGGAACAACGAGATATCGGCCAAGAGCTCGGGAATAAACATCTTCCGCTGGCTCCTTTTGGCTTTCGTGGCATCATCGGCCATCCAGGGCGTCATCGGCGGCATCTTCGTGCAGTCCTACGGCTTCGCAAGCCCCGAATCCGTGTTCAGCGCCGACTTCACCCTCCTCCCCATGGCCATGGCCCTGCTCGGCGGCGTGCACAGCACTGTGGGCCCCATACTGGGAGGCCTTCTTCTGGGAATCGTGGCCGAATGGCTCAAGCTGCAGATTCCCTACGGCCATCTCCTGGTGTACGGAATAATGATCATCATCGTCATCCTGTTCATGCCCCAGGGGCTCCTGGGCATGGCTCGACGGGCAGCGCGTAGAGCCTATCCCGCGGCCGCTTCCGGATCGTGGCCGAGGTCGGGAGGGAAAGCCGAGAGGAGGGCATCGTGAGCAAGCTACGGACGACGGACCTCACCCGGCGATTCATGGGCCTAATAGCCGTCAACAAGGTGTCCTTCTCAATGGACGAGGGAGAGATCCTGGGGATCATCGGTCCCAATGGAGCCGGCAAGACCACCTTCATCAATCTGGTTTCGGGAATAATGATGCCCAGCGATGGCAAAATAGAGTACAAGGGGAGGGACATAACCTACCTTCCCGCCCACGAGAGGGCCAGGATCGGAATAGCGAGGACGTACCAGCTCATCCACCCCCTGGAGAACCTCAGTCTCCTGGAGAATGTGATGGTCGGTTCCATATTCGCCCGGGGCAACGGCCTCAAGGCGGCGCGGCACAAGGCTCAAGACCTCTGCGCCGAACTCGGGCTAAAAAACCTGGAGCGGGACACGTCCAAGCTCACCATCCTCGAAGTGAAGAAGATGGAGATAGCGCGAGCCCTGGCCAACGAGCCAGAGGTGCTCTTCCTCGACGAGGTGATGGCGGGACTCAACGCCGACGAAACCAAGGATCTCATAGCCACTGTGCAGAGGATGGCGAAGGAACGCAACCTCGCAGTCGGAGTAGTCGAGCATGTCATGGGCGTGATCCGCGAACTCACACACAGGGTCATTGTCCTCGAGGCAGGGGAACTCATAGCCCAAGGGCCATACGAGGAAGTGTCCAAGAATCCGCGCGTGATTGAAGCCTACCTCGGGGGGGCCGCCTGATGTTGAAAATACATGGTCTCGAGTGCGGCTACGGTCGCATGAAAGTGCTCGAAGGCGTCGATCTGGAAGTGGGATCGGAATCCGTAGGCCTTTTCGGTCCCAACGGGGCGGGAAAAACCACTCTCATAGGCGCTATCATGGGCATGAACAAGGCCTGGGCCGGCACGATAGAAGTTGACGGCAGGCGCGTGGAGGGGACGGAAACCCATCTCATGGCCCGCATGGGCGTGGCTCTGGTGCCCCAGGAGAGGGAACTCTTCCCAGGCATGTCCGTGGAGGACAATCTCATCCTCGGAGCCGCCTATATCCCCCACGCCAAGGATTCCATTGCCGACTCCATGGAGCGAGTGTTCAGTCTCTTTCCCATACTGAAGGAGAGGCGGAAGCAATGGGCCGGCACCATGTCGGGCGGGCAGCAGAGGATGGTGGCCATAGGCCGCGCCCTCATGTCCAGGCCCAAGCTCCTCATCCTCGACGAGCCGTCTCTAGGCCTCCAGCCATCGATAGTCGCTGAAGTGTTCGAAGTCCTGAAGGATCTCAAGAAGCAAGTGTCCATCCTGGTGACCGAGCAGAACGTGAGGGAGAGCCTCAGGTCCATAGACAGGGGCTATGTCCTGGAGAACGGCAGGATCGTGATCCAGGACACGGCCGAAGGCCTCAAAACAAACCCCCACGTGCTCTCTTCGTATTTGGGGTTATAGTCCGGGGCGAAGGTCCGGGGCGACAGGAGGGAAGATGCCCGATTTTCGAGTCGGGGATGTAAGGATCTCGTATCAGTTCGACGTGGCTGGAGGAAGCACGATAGTCCTCCTCAATGGAATAGCGATGAGCATGGGGCACTGGAAGCCCCTCATGAAGGCTCTGGGAGGCATGCGCGGCTTTCTCTGCCACGACTTTAGAGGACAGAGCCTGAGCGACAAGCCGGCAGGCCCGTACAGCTTCGATCTCCATGCCCGCGATTTGAAAGCCCTCCTCGAAGGGCTCGGCATAGGCAAGGCACATATCGTGGGCACCTCCTACGGCTCTGAAGTGGCCATGGCCTTCGCCTCGACCTACCCGGAAGCCTGCTCCTCGCTCTGCCTGATCGATGGGGTCAGCGAACTCGATCCAGTTCTGGAATCCGCTGCAGAATCGTGGAAGGCCGCGGCATTGGCCGACCCGAGGGCGTTTTACAAAACCCTTCTCCCCTGGACATATTCCAACGCTTACCTTGCGGCCAACCGGGATGCACTCAAGGCGCGGGAAGATGCCATAGCCGCACTTCCCCCCGAATGGTTCAGAGGCTTCGCCGCCCTCTGCGACGCTTTCCTCGCCATCGACCTCACGCCGAGGCTCGGGTCCATATCCTGTCCGACCCTCGTGATGGTGGGAGACGAGGATATCCTCAAGCCGGAGAAGTTCTCGCGGATCATGGCCCGGGAAATACCTCATGCCCGGCTGGAGATAATCGAGGGAGCCGGGCATGCCTCGGTGATCGAGATGCCCGGGCGGGTGGCGAGTTCGCTCGCAACTTTCTTGGAGGAGGTGGAATGATGTCTGGCTCTTTCATCATGGCCGGCGGCCTCAATCTCTATTACGCGCAAGCCGGGTCGGGACCCGCCGTCGTCTACATCCACGGCAATACCGGATCCAGCCTCTGGTATTCCAAGGCGATGGACCTGCCGGGACGGACCTGCTACGCTCTCGACCTTCCGAATTTCGGCCGCTCCGATCCCATGCCGGGGGATGTGGACCTGTTCCGATACGCGGAGTCGGTTTCGGCCTTCATAGAAGCCCTGGGGCTGGAAAAGCCCCTCGTAGTGGGACATTCCCTCGGAGGAGCCGTAGCCCAAGCCCTGGCTGTGAGTTCCCCTGGGATCGCGAACGGCCTCGTCCTCGTGGATTCGGCAGCCCCGAGCGGCCTCAAGACGCCCCGGGATCGCTACCCCCTGATCGAGATGATGCGCACGGACAGGGCATTCCTCTCCAAGGCCCTCGCGGCGACAGTCCCTACGCTCAAGGATCCGTCCCTCTTCGAAGCCCTCGTCGACGATGCCCTCCGTATGGCGGAAAAAGCCTGGATAGGCAACGCCGAAGCCTTGAGCGCCTTCGACATATCCGGAAAGACCCAGGACCTCGACCTGCCAGTCTGCGTGATCTGGGGAAAACTGGACTATATCGTCACCGAGGCCATGGCCAGGGAGACGGCCCAAGCCTATGCCGGGGCAAGGCTGGAAATCTTGGATGGCGTGGGACACTCGGTCCTCGTGGAGGATCCAGGGCGCTTTCTGGCCATCCTCGGGGATTTCGCATCGAAGATAGGCCAATAACGTGCGAGAGAACCGAACGGCGCCGTGCGGCGTCGGGAAGCTGCTGTGCCGGAAAGCGCCGGCCCGACGGCCTATATCACTGTGAGGAGATACGCCATGTCCAAAGTCTGCATCGTGGGAGGCTACAACACTGCCTTCGGAAACTTCGTGAAGAAAGACAAGCTGACCGGCGAGGTGACCGACCTCAAGTCCATCTACGACCTTCTCGTTGAAGCAGGCAGGGGAGCCCTGGAATCGGCGGGCATCCAAGGCTCGGATGTGGACGGAGTCTGGGTGGCTTCATGCGCTCCGGGGATCTTCG
>DATCUA010000230.1:0-1962 GCA_036567645.1 Rectinemataceae bacterium
GGCGGGCCCAGGCGAGGTCGCCGAGGGAGGCCGAGCCAGAGACGAGAGGGTCGTCCAGGTAGATGCTGGCGCCCGCCCCTATGCTTCCGTGAAGCTCCAGGGGGGCTTTGGCGGCTGCGCCTTCCGGCTCGCCGAAGCCGAAGCTTCCGTCCTGGGCGAAAGCCGGGGCAGAAAACGAGGCTACGAGAGCCAGGGCAAGGACGATAGCCGAGGACGGGGCCGCTACCCGCGGGCTCGGCGAGGCGGGGCGGGAGACATTCATCATGGCCTGCCCGTCTCGAGAAACTTGGTTGTGAACACCGAGGCTGGGATGGGGTCGTCGTACTTCACTATATCGGAGTAGATCGTGGTCGAGGTCTTGGCCTTGACGGTGCTCATCCTCGTTTCCATGGCGGTGAGCCTGCCCTGGATATCCTGGGCCTTCAGGATTTCCAGCACCTTCACGAGCTCGCCCTTCTTGTCGTAGAGCTCCACCTTCCAGCTGATCCTGCTGTCCTTGTCGATCCAGAGGACCATCTTGGAATACTGGAAATCCGCGGCCTTGGGCGTGGATTCTATGACCCAGCAGGGAGCGCCAGCGAGGCTTTCCTCCCGGAGAAGCCGATGGGTATCCATCCCCGCCGAGCGATTGGAGAGGCCGACGTCGTCATAGGACATATCGGTGCCCATGAAGCTGCCTGAGCCTTCGCTACCGGCTATGCGGCGCACCTTGGCGAGGGCGGGGAGGAATATCCACATGTCAGCCGGCTTTCCCGGCGCTGCTATGGTGAGGAACCTCGTCCCCGCCGCGCTTGCTGGTTTCTGGAATACGACCACGGAGCGCTCGGTGCCATCTGAAAGGCTCGTGTACTGGTCTATCAGCCGCTCCGAGAGGCTTCCGTCCTTGCCTGAGATGACGAGCCTGGATCGTGTTGAAAGAGTGGAGTAGTGTATCCGACTCCGCGATGAGGCGACTATTTCCGCCGCGTCCTGGGCGAGGGCCGCCGACGATACCAAGCAGAAAGCGAAGAAGAGTGCCCCGATTTTCCTTTGTGCGGCTTCGGGGAGGCGCGTACCGGACTTCATTCCAAAACCTCCGTGGGAGCTTGATTCCTGTCGGAAGGGAGCGGCTTTCTGATGAAGGCCGGCCTTACCACCTCTAAAAGGACCGGGAGAAGCGTGAGGCTCACCAGAGAGCTCGTCACCATGGCTATGAAGATGAGCTTGCCCAGGTCCGCGAGGATATTGAACTGGGAGAGGGCGAGCACGAGGAATCCCAGGCCCACGGAAATGGCGTTGAGCAGGATCACCTTGCCCGAGCCGAGGAAGGTGCGCCTGAGGAATTCGCCCATGCCTCCCGTGAGCAGGTATTCATGGTGGTAGGCCGCCATGTAGTGGATCGTGTAATCGATGCCCGTGCCCACAGCGATGCTGGCCACCATAGCGGTCCCTATGTTGAGCTTGATGCCGGTGAACCCCATGATGGCGAAGTTGATGAGGATGGAAACGGAAAGGGGCGCGAGTCCGATGAGTCCGGCCACGATCGAGCGGTAATAGACCGAGAGTATGACACAGACCAGGAGGAGGGACACGAGAACGGAAACAATCTGGGACTGGACGACGAGATCGTTGAGGGAGGCTTCCACCAAGGCGGTTCCCCCTATCTCCACCTCGACATCCTTGGGGAAATTGGCCTTGACATAGGCCCTGATGGAGTCGATAGCCAGCTCCGTATCCTTTTGGCCCATCGTGCGCAGTTGGACGCTCATGCGTATGGATTCAGGCTCGAAGGGGTCGTCCGCGAAAGCCGAAAGACTGCCCGAGAGGAAAACGAGGTAATTGGAGATCAGGCCCTTCAGCTCTTCCTGGCTCTCCAGCCCGTATCGGGCGGGATCGGCCGGGATTTCGTAGTAGGCAGCGCCCCGATAGTTGGATTCCTTTTCGAGGGCGAGAACGAGATCCTCGGCGCTCGCCTCTGAGCCC
>DATCUA010000231.1:0-4532 GCA_036567645.1 Rectinemataceae bacterium
CAGCGTCCAGTTCGTAAGGCCCGAACCTCCAGACCGCCTGTTCCTTGCCGCCTGGCGGCAACTGAGATCTGCGCACATAGGCGCGAACCCTCGCAGCAAGAACCCGGGGAGGGCAGGGCTTGGTCACGAAGTCGTCGGCTCCCACACCCAATCCGTGGATTATGTCCTCCTCGGCTTCGCGGGCTGTGAGGACCATCACGGGGGTGGAACTCGTTTTCCTCAGCAACTCCAGGAATTGGAAGCCGTCCATTCCAGGCAGGTTGATATCGAGGATTATGAGGCTCCACGCCTGGTCCCTCGCAGTGGCCAGGGGTAGGCCCGACTCCGCGTCCGGAGCTATTGTGCACTCGAGGCCTTCTCGGTTCAAGTAGAGGGCGTAGAGGTCGGCCAGCTCCTTCGTGTCTTCGACTATCAGTATTTTCCCACGCACACCCGCCTCCTATCTGCGCTCGAAATCTACGACCGTCCACGAAAGGTCGAACTGGATCCCCGCCTTGGAAACGGCGAAATCCTGATCCAGGCGTAGGGGCACCTTGAGCCCCAAACCCAGCTGGTTGAAAAGCGTAGCCTCGAAGGCGGGCTGGACGACATTGCCTCGGGGCGCGTACTCGGAGCCGTTCGGACCGAATGAAGAGAGGCTGGATACCTGCATGCGGAATCCGGAGCCGCCCGATCCGAGCTGAAGGCTGAGGTTGGGGTTCAGGCGCGTAGAGCCGTCCGAGAAGTTGTGCAGGGCATACGCGCTGAAGGATGTGGCGAGGAGATTTTTCCCTCTCCCCTGCCTGAACCCCAGCCCGAGGCTGCCCGCGAGATACCACATCCCGTTTCCCGTCGCGCTTATGTCGGCGGCAACCCAGCCGTCTTGGCCTTTGATGGCGTTCCTGGCAGCAGCCGAGGCGAGAATAGTAGAGTCGGCGTAGCCCATCCCATTGTAGTAACCCTGGACGTGGAGGTTCAGGCTGAAGCCGTCCGAGGTCATCTTGCTGAACTTGGCTCCGAGCGTAGACTGCATGATTATCTGGTTTTCCACCATGAAAGCTTCGTATCCGCCAGAGCCGTCGGATCGGGCATAGATCCTGTCCGAGCCCCAGGAGGCAACGGTTTCCCCATAGACATCGATGCCGGCTACGGCTCCGGTGAAAAGGAACATGAGCCGGGGCTTGGCCATCATGTCGCTACGATAGAAGCCCGCGAGGGAAAGCTCGAATCCGCCCACGACGAAGTCGGTGCGCTCGGCGATGGAAAATGTGCCCAGCTCGTCGGCTTCTGTCGGAGGCACGACGTAGAGCGTGGCATGGTTGAGGCCGAAGGGCATGTCGGCCTTGAAGGCGAAGGGACCTTCGCGTTCGGCCCGTGGCCGGTCGGGATCTATAGCCGAAAGGCTCAAGACATCGGATGGTTTGTACCAGTTGCCAACACCCCAGCGTATGCGCTGCTTGCCCATGCGGAAGAACACGCTCCGCCCTATGGCCGCGTCTACGAAGATCTCGTCCAGGGAAAACCCTTCTGTCGCCTCCGTCAGACTCGTGGCGCTCGTAGATATGTTGTAGTCGTAAGACACTGCCCCGTAGAGTCTGAAGAATTCGGATGCCCTCAGGTCGGCGTAGGCCGATGCCTTCAGATCCTGAGCGCCGGTGGGGAGGAAGGACCCCGAGAGGGAAAGGTTGTAGGCGTAATTTTTAGATGGAAGGAAGGTGAATGCGAGGGAATCGAGACTGACTCCCCCGAAAAGGCTCTGGCTGTCCGAAGCGGTAGCCCCGTAGGGAACGAAAGAACCTTGCATTCCAGCTGCGGCTTCTCCCTCGAGAAGGAACACCGGGTAGGTCTTGGTGTCCTCCACGAGCTCCACAATGGAGCTGGCGGCAACCTCGGTATCGACCACGGTTATAATATCGGAGCTCCCCCCGAACATCGTTGCGTCGTCGAGGGGCTTGCTCGTATCGAGGATGTTTTGGGCCGAGGGGGGAGGCGCCCCGCCGCTAGACAGGGCCGCCCCCAGGATGAGGACGAGAAAGGCGAGCCGCTTGATCCGCACATGATCTCCTCGCGATGAGGAAGCTCCACGCGAAGCGGGGACGAAAGCCGCAGCCCGGATGGTGCTTGTCGATGTTTTCACGCAGTCCTCCGTCTCATTGGCTCACCCGTTCGAGGTAGTTCTTCGTGAATACGTCGTCGGGTACGGGCTTGGTGGAGATGTTGGTATAGGTGGTCTGTGTGCGTTTTTCCGGGATGAGGCCGTCCTGGAAGGTTTGGACCGTAGGCACGAGCGAATTTCCGATCTGCACGTAGCTCGTGTAGTAGGATGTGCGCAGGAGAACCTTGGAAAGGCTATACTCCTCCACCTTGAGCACGATGGATCTTTCCTTTTCTATATACATGGTGATGTAGGGGAAAGGCACCTCGTCGTTGTTGGCCTTGAGCTGGCCTATCCAGACATCGTACTTTCCCAACTTCCCGCTTTCGAGCTTCACGACATCGTAGTCCAGGGATCTCTGGAAGCGCCTGAAATCCGAATTCCGCGTTGTCGTGTTCTCGTACTGTTCTTTGAGAGTGGTATGGGTGAACTTTCTCGAGGTCGGGTCGTATCTCCACATGTTGTTGTTCACTCTCAGCATGCCCTGTCCCTTGCGGGATTCGGGTTCGAGGGTGATCATCATAAAGGCGTCGTCCTTGTCGCGCCTGTAGATTATCTCCTTCCTCGTCTGCGTCCCTCGCTCCGGGCTCACCGAGACCATAGTGATGGTCGCCGTCATATCCGAGTTGTAGAAAGAGGAGCGGATGTCGGTGGCCCTGACGAGCATGAGGAAGTCCTTGCCGCTCCAATCCTTGGGATCCTTGGAAGCAGGGAGCTTGTATTCCTCCATTCCCGGCATGCCGAAGCCGAACATCATCCCTCCTCCCGGAGCTCCTCCAGGAGGCGCGCCCTGAGCCCCTATGGAGAAAATCCCCGAAGCCATGAGCATCGGGGCTAGTATCCCGAGAATGGCGGATCGGCGACTGCGATTCTTTTGTTTCATCCACTACTCCTTTGGTTTCGGATAGTTTGTGCGATTCATGCGCTCACCCTGAGCGCTTCTGCGGGAGCCAGCCTCGACGCCTTGTGCGCCGGGCCGTACACAGCCAGGACCCCGGCCGCTAAAAGGCAGGCGGAAGCCAAGACATAGGAGGCTGCCTGGGGCAAGAATAGGAGCCGGCCTCTCGAAAGGGCTACACCCAGATCTCCAGAAGGATTGAAAGCTATGCTGCTGATGCCAAAGCCGATGGGAAAGGAAACCAGGATCCCGACAAGGCTCCCAGCGAGAGAGATGAATAGGGCTTCCAATATGAATACTCCGAATATGTCCTTGCGCCTAAAGCCTATACAGCGCAACATGCCGATCTCCTTGGTTCGCTCGATGAGGACCATGCGATAGGTGTTGCTGATGCCGGCCATGACGAGGAGAACCATGATGGCGAAAATGGCGGCGCCGATCCAGCGGACAGAGCCGAGGACAGCCCCGGCCTGGCCCGAGAGCTCCGATACCGTCGATATCGAGTACCTGGTGACGTTTCGGCTGTCCCAGCCCTCGGCGGCCTTCGTATCGGCCAACGAATAGCCTCTGGCTTCGAGGCCTCGCTCAAGGCGCTCAGCCAGGGCATCGGCCCTGGATGCGTCTGGAAGGAAGACCGCCAGCAACTGGTACTGGCTGGTAGAAAGGTTGAGATCGGAGAGGAGGTTGGAGAGTGGAACGAAGACCGTGCTCATACCGCCAGCGGCCGAGTCATCATAGACGCCGGAGAGATCGTATTCCATGACATTCTGCTGGCCCGTGACTGTGGAAAGGCGCACGAACACCGAATCGCCCAAGCCCAGGCCGAAGCGCTTGGCTGTCATTGCCCCCATGAGGATGCCCCGGTCCTTCACGGCTTGATTCCAGTCTCCCTCGAGGAGGATGAGGCTCGAGGAGTACAGCTTGTCCTTTTCCCAGTCCACTCCCCTCACCTTGAGCTGCTGCTCCCGGGAACCGAAGACTACCGTTGCCTGGGCCTGGGCTGTAGGGGATACGGACAGCGCCTCGGGGAGGAGATCGGTCACGGCTTTTATAAGCTCAGGATCCTCGATCCGGAATATCGCCCTCCCAGAGGCGCTTCTCGCAGTTCCCCCTACGATGATATGGCCGGCCGAGATGAGGGTCACATTCGACTGGACGGCGCTCTCCATGCCTGAGCTGAAGCTCGCCACGAGGCAGATGACGGCTATGCCGAAGGTTATGGCTCCGCCGAGGAGGAGGCTCCTTCTCGGCTGCCTGAGGGTGTTCTTGATGGCCATTTCTGCGCGTAGCATTCCTTCCTCCTCAGTCGCCCTGCATCGCCGCCACCGGCCGTATCCGCAGGGCGATGGCGATGGGATACAGGGAGGAGAGGATGCTCATGGAAAAGATCCAGGCGAAGGCCTTGATCGCCGATCCAGAGGTTATGGAAGGCACGAGTCGCTTTCCCGCGAAGAGGGCTTCGAAAAAGAGGTTGGGAGCCTCGATACCGCTTTTCCCGAT
>DATCUA010000232.1:0-4926 GCA_036567645.1 Rectinemataceae bacterium
AAAGACGGGCTCATTCGGCAGGTGGGCTCCCCCTCGGAAATCTACGAGAGGCCCAACTCGGTTTTCGTGGCCGGCTTCGTGGGCAAGGTGGCTTTCTTCCCCGCCGTATTGGAATCCCGGGAACGGGATGGTTCCTGCGTATGCGCGATAGCGGGCAGAAAAGTGAAGGCGGCGCATGCAGCCGACGGCGCCCAGGCGGGCAAGGACGCGGTGATCATGGCGAGGCCCGAGTCGCTGCGTCTTCTCGCGCCCGGCGAAGGGATAGCCGAGGGAAAGGTGTCGGCCAAGGTCTATCTGGGTTCATCCGTGGAGGTCTTCGTAAAGACTGACTACGGGGAGATCCTCGTGCAGGTGGACGACCCCTCGGGCAAGCGCATCGCGGACGAAGGGGAGGCCGTATCCGTAGGCTTCAACGAAGCCCTGGTGAGGGTCCTGCCGCCCGGAGCGGACTGAGAACCTAAGCCGAGCCTGAATCCCTCCAGCCCAGGAGGGAAGCTGCCAGGAAATCCAGGGCGAGGTAGAGCCCCAGGCCGAGGCCCGCAAGGGCTGTTATGGCAGAGTACATGGCCGGGTAATCCACCCTCGACCAAGAATCCATTATGTACCATCCCAGGCCGTCCATCGAGGCGAAGGTTTCGGCGAGAAAGAGGACGGCAAGGGCGCTGCCTAAAGCAACCCTCGTCGAGGAGAGGAGGGCAGGGAGGCTACTCGGGAATACCACCCTCCAGAATCGAAAGCCGGGTCCGGCACCGAGCGAGTTGGACGTATCCAGGAGGGAAGGCTGGATGGATCTCGCGGCGTCCCGGGCCCCCACGAAGAGCTGGCCAAAGATCACCAAGCCCATCAGGGCTATCTTGGAGGCGTCCCCGAGGCCGAGGAAGAGCATGAGGACAGGGAGGAACGCTACCTTCGGCAGGGGATGGAGGAGGTAGATGGCCGGGGACGCGAGAGCGTCCGCCTTGGGGCTCCTGCCGGAGAGAAGGCCGAGGAACCAGGCGATAGGCCCCGCAGCGACGAGGGCGCCAAGCACTCGCTTGAGCGATGCCCAGAGATGGAGCCAAAGGCTGCCAGCCGAGGAGGCGCCATTCGGGAGGGGACCGGCCGGAGAGCTCCCCGGCAGGAAGCCCTCGACTAAAAGTCCGAAGACGGAGAAGGGCGAGGGCAAGAAGGGTTTCGATACCAGGAGGGCCGCGGCGTGCCAGAACGCGATGAGGATGAGAGCGGCCGCTGCTGTCTTCAATAGCTTGAGGGCGAGCCGGGCAAGGGGCTTCGCTACGCTGTTCCCGATGTGTGCGGGCTGGGCTGGTGCTGCATCGGAAGGAGAGCTCGCGGCCGCCCTGGTTGCCGAGCCGAAGAAAACCCTTCGGAGGGCTGAGAGGTTGGAATAGTACTCGGGGCTCTCCCTGCGGGGCGATCCCGACTCGGGCTCCCTTCCGATTTCGGGACAGGCGGACAGAGTTTGGTCATTCTCTGTCGAAGCGGTATCCCGGCGTTCCCAGTTCGATCGGAAAGGCCCCAAAAGCCGGGAGGGATTCCTCCCCGAGAGCATGTAGACTTCGTCGGCCAGGTATGCCGCTTCCTCTATGGAATGCGTGACGAGGATCACAGTCGTCCCATGGCGGCTCTGGGTTTCCAGGAGTCCGTCCTGGAGGGCTTCCCTCGTGATGGCGTCCAAGCTGGAAAAGGGTTCGTCCATGAGGAGGAGATCGGCATCTGACACCAGCGCCCTCGCCAAGGCCACCCTCTGGCGCATGCCCCCGGAGAGCCTGGCGGGATAGGTCGAGGAAAAGGCGGAAAGCCCGAGCTCTTCCAGGACGGGGCCTACGCGATACCGCCTTTCCCTCTTGCCTATTCCTCGGGCCACCAGGCCGAGTTCCGCATTCCCTTCAACGGTTTCCCAGGGCAGGAGGCCGAAATCCTGGAAGATGAGGGCGGTTTTCGCCCTCACCGAGCCTCCGGGCTCTCCGTCGATGCGGATCTCTCCCGAGTCCGGCTCCGAGAGGCCGCAGAGGAGCCGCAGGAGGCTTGTCTTGCCCGAGCCGGAAGGGCCCACTATGGCGGTTATCTTGCCTCGGCCGAAATCAGCGTCAACATCCTCGAGAACGGGTATAGCTTTCCCCTTGACCGTATAGGAGAAGCTGATCCCCCTCAGCCGTATCATACCCGCCCGTATTCAGGCTTCATTCGATAGCCCGAGAATCGAGCAAGGCCGCCGGGTCGATACTGGCCTTCAGGAGGCCCTTGGAGATGAGCCAGGACTGGGCGTTCTTCATGTCGGACAGGCTGGGGAGCCGGGGCTTCTTGTAAACGACGAATGAAAAGGCCTTGGCGGCTTCAGCCGAGAATCCAGCCTTTTCGACGAGGAGGGGACGGTAGGCTTCGTTGTCGGCGTTGATGCGCGAAGCGGCAGTCCAGTAGGCGCGGTAGAGGAGGCGGATGGATTCCAGCTTTGAACCGAGGGCCGAGGCGCTGAACACTAGAACGCCTGCGCCCAGGCCCCTGTCGTCCGTAGCGGCTATGATCGAGGCTCCCCTCGTGCGAGCCACCGTCAGGAAGGGCTCGGGCATGCCCGCGGCGGCGATCTGCCCTGCCAAGAGCATCTCCAAGCGGATGGGCATCTTGGGCACGGGGACGAGGATCCTGCGCTCGGGCGCCACGCCTGCACCCTCGAGGAAGGAGTCTACCATGTAGTGGATGACCGTATTGCTGGAAATGCCTATTTGCTTGCCACCCAGGTCCGAAAGCCGCGAGATGCCGGAACCCGGAGCGGTGGCGATGCCATATCTGCCGTCGGTGAGGCTGGTGATGGCGAGTTTGAAACCAGCCTGGGCGGCGAGTAAGGCGGCTGGGATGTCCGAGATGATTCCGTCCAGGCTTCCAGCCTGAAAAGCCGAATCCCGCTCCACCGCGCTCTGGAAGCGCACGAGAGTGACCGGAACGCCCACGGATGCGAAAATGCCTTCCGATTCGCAGAGGAGGAAGGGCAGCGAATCCGCATCGGCGAAGATCCCCAGGCGCAGTGCGGGGAGAGGGGGGTGGCCTTGGCCTGGGGCTTGGGCGCCGAGGGAAGGAACGCAAAGCAGAAGGCAGAGGAGGGCGGCCGCGAGGTTCGGCCGGATATTGGATTCCATGGTCGTATCTCCTTGGAGGCTAGGTGCGGCGTTCTCCCCATCGGGGAGCGTCCCGGGCGGGAGTTCCGAGGCGGTCGAGTATCCTGTGAACCAGGGTATCGGCGAGATCCTCGATGGTCTGGGGCCGGGAATAGAAACTGGGGCAGGCAGGAAGTATGACGGCCCCAGCTTCCTTGGCCTTCTCCATGGATCGGATATCGACGAGGGAGAGGGGAGATTCCCTGGGCACGAGGACGAGGGGCCAGCCTTCCTTGAGCGCCACAGCCGCCGCTCGGTGGACGAGGTTGGAGCAGACGCCCGAAGCTATGCTGCCCAGACTGCCCATCGAACAGGGCAAGATGACGGTTCCATCGAGCCGGAAGGAACCGGAGGCGAGAGGAGAGGAGAAATCGTCGCTCGGATGGGTGATCACAAGGGCGGCCGATCCCTGGGGTCCGCCGGAAGCTCGTATCCTGCCGATCCAATAGCCCAGGGTCCTTCCCGTTTCCTCGATGACCACGCGGGATCCCCAGGGCGAGCAGACGAGGTGAACGGTAATCCCCTGGGAGGCGAGGGCGGAGAGGAGACGCAAGGGGTAGATGGCCCCAGAGGCGCCGGTTATACAGACCAGGATCCGAGCCATGGATTGGATCAGTCTATATCAGATATAGATCGAGGGCAACACCGGCGAGGAAGGCCAGGGGGAGCACCTCGTTGATACCGTAAGCGGCTATGCGGATATGGCGCTCGGTCCCCCCAAGGGCCACTGCGTGTTCGGCGGCGAGAAGGACGGCCAATACGCCGTAGCCAATCCAGAAGCCTATCCTAGCCTCCGACCAGAAAAGGGGTACGCTCGCCAGGCCTACCAGTGTGCCGAGATGGCAGAGCGCGGCAATGATCCTCGCGCCATGGGCGCCGAAGCGGGCCGGCACGGATTTGAGCCCCTCGGCTCGGTCGAACTCTATATCTTGGATGGCGTAGATGATATCGAAGCCGCATACCCACAAGGCAACCGCGCCCGTGAGAGGGAAATACCTGAACGCGAAAGAACCCGAGATGCCCAGAAAAGCGCCCATGACGGCCGCCGAGCAGGTCATCCCAAGCCAGAGATGGCAGAGCCACGTGTAACGCTTCGTGTAGGAATAGCCGAAGACGAGGAAGCCCGCGAGGGGGAGGAGGTAGAGGCAGATGGGCGCGAGCATGGCCGCTCCCAGGACGAGGAGGGCGAGCATCGAAACCGCGAAGACCCAGAGCTGGAGGCGGCTCACCTTTCCTGTATTCAGGGGCCGTGAGGCCGTGCGGGGGTTTCTGGCGTCTATGGCCTCGTCGACGAGCCTGTTGATGGCGTTGGCGGAGTTGCGGGCGCCGAAGGCCGCGGCCAGGATCCAGAACAACTTGGCGGCAGGCGGCTTGCCCTGAGTTTCCAGCAGGACTGCCGCGAGGGCGAAGGGGATGGAAAAAAGGCTATGGCGGATCATGACAGCCTCTCCCACGGCGGCCGAGCTTTTCGCGAGGCTCCCAAGGCGGCTAGCCCACCAGAGCGGGGCGCCGCCGTCCTGTCCCGGAGCCGCCTCGGTTTCAGATGCCATACTCTCGCCACCGCCCGTCGACGAGGGTCTTGATCCGAGGATCCATGGACAGGGGATCGGGCCATTCGCGCGCATGCCCCTCCTCGGGCCAGGTTTTCGTGGCGTCGACGCCCAGCCTCGTGCCGAAGCGCGGCGCCGGGGACGAATGGTCCAAGGCGTCCAGCGGCCCCTGGGAGAAGACGAGGTCTCGCTGGGCGTCGATGTTGTTGAATACCCTCCATGCCACG
>DATCUA010000233.1:0-12686 GCA_036567645.1 Rectinemataceae bacterium
CATAAAAAAAGTGGGAGGCTACTATGAAGAAAGTCGGAGGCCTGGCGCCAAGGCTGACGCTTTTCGCTGTCATTGTCCTGACCGTCCTCTCCTGCCAGAATCCCCTCCTCCAGAGCGATCGTGCCGATGATGGCGCGGCTAGGAGCATTTCCGGATCGGCTGCAATTTTCCCCCTTTGGGCGGGGAAAGACGAGGAAGCCGGCACTGTCTCGGTCTGGCGCGACAGCACGACCCTCTATGTAAAGTACGAGACCGACGAGCGATTCACCCTGGAGGAAACCCAGGTCTGGGTGGGCACCCAGATCGATTATCTCCAAAAGAAAAAGCATGGCTTGCACGGCCGCGACGCCTACGCTTGGGATAGGGACAAGAAAGAAATCCCCGATGAAGCCCGCGTATGGACGGCCGAGATACCCTTCCAGACAATATGGGAAAGCAAAAACCTCTTCATCTTCGCACATGCCGAACTCCGCGCCGTGGATCGTCATAAACGGATAGGAGCCTGGGGAGGAGACCGGACCCTCGAGCTCAAGCATTGGAAGCATTTCCAGCATTGGGGTCATAAAAAGGAATGGATGCGCTACATGTACCTCGTTCCGCCCAGCCTTGGAGGGGGGAACGGAGTCTATTCCATAGCCGGGCGGGTCTTCAACGACATAGATACGGACGGCTTCCAGGACATGGACGAATCCGGTCTTTCCGGGGTAAGCCTCACCTTGAGCAACTCAGCTGGGGTTCTCGCTACAACCCTGAGCGCCTCGGATGGCTCGTACTTCTTCCCCAACCTCGTAGCCGACATGTACACGGTGAGTTCGGGCGGAAAGGCTGGTTTCGCTCCCACTCCCTATTACAGCCCCATAACAGCACAGTCGCTCCCGGTTCCCCCTGGCAGGACCGAGGTCAATTTCGGTCTCTCCCAGACCCCGCCCCAGAAATCGGTCTCCGGCGTGGCTTTCTACGACGCCGACTGGGACGACACATACGACATAGGCGAACCACTCCTCGCGGGAGTGACGATACGATTGAAAGGGACCGACCGCTACGAAATCACCAAGCAAGACGGTTCCTACAGATTCGACAATCTCGAAGGAGCCACCAGTTACACCTTCACCGCCGATTACTTCGAGGGATTCGTGTTCAGCGTCAATTTCGAGCGAGAGGTCAACACCCTCGACAATCTGCCCGACAAGGCCGACTTCGGATTCGCCGTGGACTACTACTGGCTCAATGGCAAGCTCGCCGAGGGCAAGCCCTCCGATTTCTGGAAATACAATCTGGACAAGGCCATAGCGGGCGATCAGGCAAACGTCGATGTCGACTCTTTCGTTCTCAACGGCTACCTCGGCGAATTGGCAGATTTTGCCCTGGCCCCTCTCGGCCTGACGAGCCTGAGCCAAGCCTCAACTATCCTCGGAAACACGGCCACCGATATTGTTTCCAAGCTTCAGAAGCAGCTCCTGGCGGCGGAGTTCAACTACCTCAACGGCGCCTACATAGGCGGGAACGCCCTTGCGACGTATTTCTTCGTCTACGACGGAGAGAACATGTTCGTCAATCCCGCCGCCTTCGACGACGCGCAAAGGGATATGCAGAGGCAGTATTACGAGGCCTACAACAATAGCCAGGGAGGACCCGTGGTCTTCTCCAACAATATTCCCACCTGATCGATCGCGATCCTTAGCCAGAACACGTATGGCTATCCGGGGCTGCCCAGAAAGAGAACCTGGGCAGCCCTTTTCTTGCCACTTGCCCCTCCGATCACCGTCCACTATCCTTGGGCAATGGAAATTCCACTCTCCCTGCGCCGCCGCGCCGACGGCACAACCGTCTACGGCATACCCCTCTGGTACAGGATCATGACCGCGGCCATCCTCGCTTTCGCGGCCGGTGGCCTTGCTATATCGGGCGAAGCCCCAGGGATCATCGGCTATGTCGTCCTGGCCCTCCTCGTAATAGGGCTTCTCTACCAGGAAATCTGGATTTTGGATCCCGCCAATCGCCGCCTGACCAGGAAGGAAGGGATCTTTCCCCTCTCCAAGACGATCGCCATCGGGTTCGAGGAGATCTCCAGCCTGCGCCTCTCTGCCCTCGCCACGGGCACAGTCCCCGGTTCGGCAGAAGAAAAGCTGGAAAGCGAAAAAGCCTTTTCCATCCTCAAAGGCGGGGCAGACGAGGCTGCGGCATTCCGCGCCAACGAAAAGTATTCTCTCTTCAAGCCGCGGAAAAAGCATGCAATAAATCTGGTCATCGGCACGAAAGGCGGGGAAGACTACCTGGTGGACAGCGTGCCTGCCTCGAGCGCCAAGCG
Source organism: Rectinemataceae bacterium (assembly GCA_036567645.1). Classification (GTDB taxonomy): domain Bacteria; phylum Spirochaetota; class Spirochaetia; order Treponematales; family Rectinemataceae; genus JAPLSO01. Next base: position 2,309 of record DATCUA010000233.1, read on the forward strand.
CCTTCTGGAGCTGGGAAAGGCCATATCCTCTGCCTGCGGGGTAGAGATGATTGAGGGTTAGGGGGACTATTGGGGACAGGATACCTGGATTGGACGGGATGGGGCAGGAGGGAGAGGATTAGGGAGCGAATGAGGGTTTCAGGTTAGCGCGGCGTAGCGCGGCGCGGTGAAACGCCGCGATTAGTTCTAGATCTTATATGGATCAATAATAATGGCGGAGAAGGTTCGCCCTTTCTCCGCCATTATTTATATCCTTGATATATATTTATCTTATCCTATCCATCCTGTATTTCCTGGTATCCTGTCCCTTTCTTCCCCAGATCCTGCCAATCTCACTCGGGCTTGTGGTACAGGAAACACGCCACCTGATGCCCGTCCTCGATTTTCTTGAGCTGGGGCCGGCTCGTCTTGCATACATCCATGCGCTTAGAACAGCGGTCGTAGAAGTAACAGCCCGGCCTCTGTTTGTCCGGCGAGGGGACGTCGCCCGTGAGGATGATGCGCTGGCGCTTGGCCTCCACCTTGGGGTCTGGGATCGGCGCTGCCGAGAGAAGGGCCTGGGTATAGGGATGCAAGGGCTTTTTGTACAGCTCCTTGGCTCCCGATATCTCCACGATGAGACCCAGGTACATCACGGCCACGCGGTCGGATATGTACTGGATCACGGCGAGGTCGTGGGCTATGAAGAGATAGGTGAGCCCGAACTCGGCCTGGAGATCCTTGAACAGGTTGAGGATTTGCGACTGGATGGACACGTCCAGGGCCGACACCGGCTCGTCGCAGAGCATGAGCTCTGGCCGCAAGGCCAGGGCCCGGGCTATGCCGATGCGCTGGCGCTGTCCGCCCGAGAATTCGTGGGGATAGCGATTCTTGAAGAATCGGGAAAGGCCCACGCGCTCCATGAGGTGCTCCACGCGGTCGCTCATCTCCTCCTTGGACATGTCGAGGAGGCCGCGCTTCTGGAAGATGCGCATGGGCTCGGCTATGATGTCGCCCGAAGTCATGCGGGGGTTGAGAGATGCGTAAGGGTCCTGGAAGACCATCTGCATGTTCTTGCGGGCTTCGAGAAGTTCCCTGGGGCCTATTTTTGTGAGGTCCTTGCCCTTGAGCACCACCTCGCCCGCCGTGGGCTTGTAGAGCTGGGCCACGGCGCGCACCGTCGTGGACTTCCCGCAGCCGGATTCCCCCACCAATCCCAGGGTCTCGCCCTTGCGGATCTGGAAATCCACCCCGTCCACGGCGTAGATGTATCCCTTCTTGGCAGAGAACATCGAGCCCTTGATGGGGAAATGCATCTTGAGCCCGCGGACGTCGAGGAGAATTTCTTTGTCGCTCATTTCGCTTCCTCCGAATACAGCCAGCAGGAAACCGCGCGGCCGTTCTCGAAGCTCGCGGAAGCCGGGTATTTCTTCTTGCAGATTTCCTTGGCCTTTTCGCAGCGCGGGTAGAAGGGGCAGCAGTCGGGCAGGTCTATGACGTTGGGCGGCTGGCCTTGGATGGAATAGAGCCGTTCCGCGTTCTCGCGGTCGAGCCGAGGCACCGACTTTATGAGGCCCTGGGTGTAGGGATGCTTGGGGTCCTCGAATATATCCTCGGTGCGGCCGCGCTCCACGATGCGCCCCGCGTACATCACGCAGAGCGTGTCGCACATGCCGGCCACCACGCCCAGGGAGTGGGTTATGAGAATGACGGCCGTGCCGAGCTTGCGGGTGAGTTCCTGCATGAGCTCGAGTATCTGAGCCTGGATGGTGACGTCCAAGGCCGATGTGGGCTCGTCGGCAATGAGGATCTCGGGATTGCAGGAGAGGCTCATCGCTATCATCACTCGCTGGCGCATGCCGCCGGAGAACTGGTGGGGGTACTGGTCTATGCGTTTTTCCGGGGCGGGGATGCCCGCCAGCTTGAGCATTTCAATGGCCTTTTCCTTGGCCGCGACCTTGTCCAAACCCTGGTGGAGGACGATCGTCTCCACCATCTGGTTGGAGATGCGCAAGAACGGATTGAGGGAAGTCATGGGATCCTGGAAGATCATGGAGATCTTGTTGCCCCTGATCTTGCGGATTTCCGCTCCAGGCATCTTCAGGAGATCCTGGCCGTGGAAGAGCACCTCGCCCCCCGCTATCTTGCCCGGAGGGCTGGGGATGAGGTTTATCACCGAAAGATTGGTGACGCTCTTGCCTGAGCCGGACTCGCCCACGATGCCTAAGGTTTCGCCCCTGTGCAGGTCGAAGCTCACCCCGTCCACGGCCTTCACCAAGCCTTCGTCCACGAGGAAATAGGTTTTCAGGTCCTTTACCTGGAGGATGGTTTCGTCGGTCATCGCTGTACGCTCTCCTTAGCTCAGGTTCGGTTCTTGCTCTGCGGATCGAGGGCGTCCCTGAGACCGTCGCCGACGAAGTTCATGCAGAACAGGAAGAGGGTCATCTCTATGGCCGGCGCCAGGAGCTGCCAGGGATAGAGTTCCATGGTGTTGGCCCCTTCGGAAACCAGGGAGCCCCAGGAGGAGAGGGGAGCCGATACGCCCATGCCCAGGAATGAGAGGAAGGATTCGCTCATGATGAAGCTGGGCAGGGAGAGGCTGGTGAACACGATGATGACGCCCAGGGCGTTGGGCAGAAGGTGGCGGAAGATGATCCGCCCGGGACCGGCGCCCATGGAGCGCGCGGCTTCAACGAACTCGGAGTTCTTGAGGCTTATGATCTGGCCCCGCACGACGCGGGCTATCGTCAGCCAGGAGACGAGGGCTATTCCTATGAACAGAATGAAAATAGAGCTCTGCCCCTCCCTCCGGAACAGGGCCATGAGGATGATGACGATGAGCATATAGGGAAGCCCATACATGATGTCGACGAATCGCATGAGGAGGTTGTCCAGCCAGCCGCCCACGTAGCCGGACACGGAGCCCACGATGATGCCCACGAGGACGGCGGTCAGGGTGCCGATGAGGCCCACCATCATGGAAATACGGGCACCGTATATCGTCTTGGCCAGCATGTCGCGGCCCAAGTAGTCGGTTCCCAGGATGTACACCTTCTTGTTGGCCGGATCGGTTTCCATCTGCGCCTTGGCCGTGGCTATCTCGGCCTGTATCCGCTCCAGGTTGGGCTTCAGGGCTTCAACGCCCGCGTCCACCCTCTCCTTGAGGAGGGCGGCCTGGTCTTCCAGAGCCTTGAGGGCTATCTGCCCCGCGGGCTTGAACGAGGGAGGCAGATTCACATGGGCCAAGGTCTGGGTGCGGTAATCGTGCAAGGGAAGGATGGGCGCCGCCAGGGCCACGAGGGCGTAAAAGCCCACGATCCAGAGGCTGGCCAAGGCCATCTTGTTTTTCTTGAGCCGCTTCCAGGCGTCCGCCCAGAGGGAGACCGGCTTCATCTGCTGATTGAACTCGTTGACTGCGTTGTCGTTTTTCTTTGCCATGGGGATCCTCACTTGTACGAAATACGCGGGTCGAGGAACCCGTACACGATGTCTACGATGAAATTCATGGTGACGAGGATGAGGGAATACATGATCACCTCGCCCATGATGAGGGTGTAGTCCCGGTTTATGGCCGATTGGACGAATACCCGCCCTATGCCCGGTATGGCGAATACCGATTCCACCACCAGGGATCCGGTTATGATGCCCGAGAAGGCCGGGCCCAGGTAGGATACCACGGGCAAGAGCCCGCCCTTGAGAACGTGCTTGCCCACGACAACGCGTTCTGAGAGGCCTTTGGCCCGTGCGGTTCGCACGTAGTCCGACCTCAGGACCTCGAGTATGGAAGCCCGGGAGAGCCGGGCTATATACGCGAAATACGGAAAGGAAAGAGTGAGAGCGGGCATGAGGAGGGTTTTTATGCCGTCCCTGCTCGTTATCCAGCCCGAGATGGGCAACCATCTGAGCTTCAGGCCGAAAACCAACTGGAGGATGGGCCCGATGACGAAGAGGGGCACCGAGATGCCCACCACGGCAATGGACATGGCCGTGTAGTCCTGCCACCGGTTCTGCTTGAGCGCCGATACTATTCCCACCCCTATCCCGGCGAGGAGGGCCATGGATAGGGCTATGGAGCCCAGCATCATGGAGTTGGGAAGTGTCTGGGATATCAGCTGGTTCACCGTGGCGTCCCTATACCTGAAGGAGGGGCCGAAATCCCATCGCAGGACGTCCCCCAAGTAGCGCAGGTACTGTTTCCCCAAGGGCTCGTCCATGTGGTACTTCTTGAGAAGGTTCTGCAAGACCTGCTCGGGAACCTTCCTCTCGCTGGAAAAGGGTCCGCCCGGGGCGAACCGCATCATGAAAAAGCTGAGCGTTATGATCACGAACATGGTCGGGATCAGGCTCAAGAGACGTCGGATGATGTACTTCGACATCATACCCTCCGGAATGGTGTGGGCTCCCTGAAACGAGGGAGATCGGATGTGCCGCGTTCTGTGCGGCCGTTGGGCGCCAGGTCTGGTGCCGACGAAAAAAACGGGGAGCGCCGGAGCGCTCCCCGTCCAAGCAGGGAAAGTATATCCCCGCTTTCCATTTTCGGCTAGACCGACTTACTTCTTGTAGATGAACTTCGGCGGGTGGAATCCAATCGGGTTCGGGTACCAGCCACCCCACTTGGTCGTGTCGATCATGTCCTGGTTGGAGTAGTGGTAGATGGGGATGAAAGCCTGATCCTGGGTGAGGAGGATCCTTTCTGCTTCCATGAGCAGCTTCATGCGGGCTTCGCCCGTGGCCAGAACAGCGCTCTCAATGGCCTTGTCGAAAGCAGGGTTGGAATACACGCCGTCGTTGTTTCCGCCGCCGGTGATGAAGAGGTCGAGCATGGTGTTCGGGTCGAGATAGTCCCCGATCCAGCCGTGGCGGGCGAAGAGGTAGTCATGCTTGCTGCGCAGGGAAAGGAAGGAGTTCCACTCCATGTTCTGCAGGGCTATGTCGATGCCCAGGTTGGCCTTGAGCTGCTGCTGGACGTACTCGGCTATCTTCTTGTGGCCCTCGTTGGTGTTGTAGATATAGGTGAGGGCGGGGAAGCCCTTGCCGTCGGGGTAGCCCGCGTCGGCGAGATACTTCTTGGCCGCGGCGGGATTGTAGCCGACGCCCGGCTGGGGGGTATAGCCGGCCATGGCGGGAGTGAAGGCGTCCGTGGGGATTTGGCCGCCCTTGATCACCTTCTCTACCAGGGTCTTCTTGTCGATGGCGGAGGCGAAGGCCTTGCGCACGTTGACGTTGTTGAAGGGGGCCTTGCTCACGTTGAAGGAGAGGTAATAGGTGCCGAAGCGGGCCGATGCCTGATAGTCCTTGCGAAGCATGATCTCGTCGATGAGGTCGACGGTGATGCCCACCTGCCAGTCGACGGCGCCGGCCTTGAACATCTTGTAGTTCGTCGTGGAGTTGTCGGATGCCAGGTACTTGATGCTCTTGAGCTTTACGTTCTTGGCGTCCCAGTACTTGGGGTTCTTCTCGACGAGGACATAGTCCTGGGGCTTCCATTCCTTGAGGATGTAGGGGCCGGTGCCGACGTAGTTGCCCGGCTTGGTCCAGTTGGTGCCGTGCTTTTCGATCACCCACTTGGGGACGGGGCCGAAGGAGTGATGCGCGGTCATGTCGGGGAAGTAGGCGGCAGGGCCGACAAGGGTGACCTCGAGGGTCTTGTCGTCCAGAGCCTTGATCCCTACGTCTTCCTTCTTGCCCTTTCCGGAGTTGTAGGCGTCCGCTCCCTTGATGACCATGCCCAGCATGTAGGCGTAGTCGGATGCGGTTTCGGGGGCGAGCGTGCGCAGCCAGCTATACACGAAGTCGTGGGCGGTCACGGGGGTTCCGTCCGACCAGAGGGCGTTCTTGCGGATCTTGAAGGTCACTATCTTGCCGTCGGGGCTGGTGGTGTAGCTCTCGGCCAGGCCCGGTATACCCTTGCTCGTGCGGGGATCGTAGACCATGAGGCCCTCGTTGAGGGCGAGGTCGATGTTGGACGAGGTGGTGTCCGTCATGAGGGCGGGGTCGAGCGATGCGGGCTCGGCGCCGTTCGCGATGATGAAATCCTGGGCGCCGAGGCTGAATACGGCAGCCAGCGCCAGGAGAACCAATAGACTCTTTTTCATCGAAGCCTCCTTATTAAGGTGAGGGAATGATACCAAGGTACTATATACCCCGGATTTCCAGAATGCAAGAACAATCTCGGAAAGAGCGCTCCAGCAAGGCCAGAAGGCGCCCGGCGCGGCACAGGGCCCATGGGCGGTTTCAGCGCTGCTTGGGCTTGATGAACTTCCAGGGATGGAAGTCCAAGGGATTGGGATGCCAGCCATCCCAGCGCTCCGTGTCGATGAGATCGAAGCCGCCGTAGAAATAGAGGGGGAGGAGGGCCGCGTCTCCAAGGAGTACGGCCTCGGCGGCAGCGATGAGATCGAACCGTGCCTGACCTTCGGCCGCGTCGGCTTTGGCCAGGAGGGCGTCGAGCTCGGGATTGGCGTAACCCGAATCCGTCCGCGCCGATCCCCGCCTGAAGAGATCCATGAAAGCCGAAGGATCCTGATAGTCGGCCATCCACGCGGCGCGCGCCACGTCGAAACCCTTCCCTCCCGACCTGGCTTCCAGGTACGAGGGCCAATCCACGGGGACGATCTCCAGCTCCACTCCCAGGACGGCCTTCCATTGAGCCTTGATCGCCTGGGCCACTCTGGCGTTCACAGAGCTGGAGTTGTACACGAATCGGAGGGCGGGCATGCCCGCTCCCTCGGGGTAACCCGCCTCGGCGAGGAGGGCCTTCGCGGCCGCAGGATCGTAGGCGGGAGCCAGTGCAGGCGAATAGCCTTCGGAAGGCGGCACGAAAGAATCGGCGGGGAAGAAAGCCTGCCCCGGGAAAAGCTTCGCCAGGGCTGACTTGTCCACGGCCATGCCGAGCGCCCTGCGCACACGGGGATCGTCGAGGGGAGGCTTGGTCGCGTTGAAGAGATAGTAATAGAGACCGTATCCGGGCGAGGCGAAGAAGTCCTTCCTCTTCGAAGCTTCCTTGAGCTGATCCGGCGCGAGCCTGTCCAGCCAGTCGGCTCCTCCGCTTTTGTAGAGGGCGAATCCCACGTCCGGATCCCGATTCCTGACGAAGCTGAGGCCCTTCAGCCCGACCGAAGCGGCGTCCCAGTAGAGCGGGTTGGGCTCGAGGATTATGGAGGAGCCGGGTTCCCAGGCCTTGATGCGGAAAGGTCCGCTGAATACTGCCGAAGCCGGATCGGCCCAGGCTTCGCCGCGGGTTGCCACGACATGCATGGGCACCACCGCGAAAGCGGGGTGGACAAGGGCCTGGGCGAAATAGGGCATGGGGTAGGCAAGGCCCACTTCGAGGCTTCGCTCGTCCAATACCTTGATCCGCACGGGATCGGTACCCGTCTTTCCCGCCAGGTACCCCAAGCCACCCTCGATGGCCTGGGCCAGGAGCTCGGCGCGGGGCAGGCCGTTGGCGGGGTTCATCTTCCTCAGCCAGGAATCGGCTACCGTCTTGGCGGTTATGGGCGTTCCGTCCGACCACGTAGCCCGCCTCAGGCGCAGAGTCACCGTCCGGAAATCCTGGGAAAAGGTCCAGGATTCGGCCAGGCCGGGAAGGGCGACTCCCGTCTTGGGATCGGGAATGGTGAGGCCTTCGAACAGAGCCGAGCAGAGCTTGGCATCCTCCAGGCTCTCGACCTTCTGCGGATCGATGATGGGATCGATGGAAGCATCCACGTAGGAAAAATCCTGGCTTGAAAGCGCAACCGGGAGGACAAGGGCGAAAATGACGACATGCGCGAGGGAGAAGCGGGCGCCGCGCCTTGCGCGAGAGGGTATCCTGCTCATCTTTACCTTCTGCTATACTGACGTTTGCATTACCATACACTCCGGGCTTCCGTTCCGCAAGATCGAGGGACGAAGCCGGAACCTGAGGAGCGATCGTGTACCTCTTTTCCTGTCCCACCCGCATCCAGTTCGGCCAGGGCTCGGTCGCCCTCGCGGCCGGAGAGCTCTCCGCCATGGGCGCCAGGAAGCCTCTCATCGTGACGGGGCCCGGCGCAACCTCGGCCAGCCCTGCCCTCCTGGAGCTCGAATCCTCCCTCGAAAGCCGGGGTCTGGCCTTTGCGCATTTCTCCGGCGCCCTGTCGGATCCGAGCGTCGAGGCAGTGGCTGATGGCGCACGGCTCTTCAGAGAGGAAGACTGCGACTCCCTCATCGGCTTCGGGGGAGGCAGCCCCCTGGATTGCGCCAAGGGCATAGGCGCCGAGATTGCCGAAGGCAGGCCCATCTCGGATTTCATAGGCACGGGGAGGATCGTGGCAGCCGAGCTTCCGCCCCTCATTGCCGTGCCCACCACTGCGGGCACGGGCTCCGAAGCCACAGGAGCGGCTGTATTTACCTTCGAGAGGGAGGGCAGGAGGATGAAACAGGGCATCGCGAGCCCGAGGCTCTTCCCCGAGCTCGCCATTGTCGACCCTTCGCTCCACGCCTCGATGCCGCCGGCCATTACGGCCTGGACGGGCATGGACGCCCTCACTCACGCGGTGGAAGCCTACGTGAGCAAGGGCGCCAATCCCTTCTCGGACATCTTCTGCCTCGAATCCGTCCGGCTCATCGGCAGACACCTGGCTAGGGCCTACGAAAACGGCTCCGATATGGAAGCGAGGTCGGGTATGGCCTTGGCCGCTACCTTGGCTGGCATCGGTCTCTCCCAGGCAGGCTTGGGCATGGTGCACGGCTACGCGCACGCCCTGGGAGCCATCTGCGGCCTGAGCCACGGACTTGCGAACGCCATCATGCTTCCGAAAGTGATGGAAGCCTGCGTTCCCGACGTGGCCAGGCGTCTGGCGGACATAGGCGAAGCCCTAGGCTCGGGCACGGCGCCAACAGGAATTGCCGCGCCGACGAGAGGCGCGACAGTGGTGGACGGCGTACTTGCCCGGAAGCCCGAAACCAGGGCGAAGGCGGCGGTAGAAGCCATCGCCGCCCTCGGCGCCAGGCTGGGGATACCGTCCGGCCTCAAGACGGCCGGCCTTCCCGAATCCGCCCTGGACTCCGTCCTGGCCGATGCCAAAACCTACAAGCGCAGGCCTCAGAGCCCCCGCGCCTTCACCGACGAAGAGCTCGGAGCCATCCTCCGCAGGGCTTGGGAAGCATGAGCCGCCGCGGCGCCACCTGCAAGACCTGCAAGGCAGGCCCTCGTTAGGCGCCAGAGCGCTTCCCCAAGCTTCGCCTGTGTAGTACATTCAAAAAAAGATACATAAGGAGTTACGTATGCTATATAGAAGGCTGGGTTCGGCCGGAATCAAGGTTTCGGTGCTCTCCCTGGGCTCCTGGGTAACCTACGGGCCCCAGGTGGACGCCGAAGCCTCGGCGGAGATGATCAAGCTCGCCTACGACAGGGGCGTCAACTTTTTCGACAACGCCGAGGTGTATTCCAAGGGCGAAGCTGAGCGCATCATGGGCGAGGCCTTCAGGCGCCTCGGCTTGCGGCGCGGCTCCTACCTCGTGTCCACCAAGCTCTACTGGGGTCTCCACGATGGGCCCAACGAGAAGAACACCCTCAACCGCAAGTACCTCCTGGAGGCCATGGAAGGAAGCCTCGAGCGCCTGGGCATGAAGCACGTGGATCTGGTGTTCTGCCACAGGCCAGACCCCGAAACGCCCATGGAGGAAACCGTCCGCGCCATGAGCGACATCGTCTCGGCGGGCAAGGCCTTCTACTGGGGCACCTCGGAGTGGTCGGCCGAGCAGATCCGCGAAGCCTGGGACATAGCCGACAGGCGCAACCTCCACAAGCCCCAGATGGAGCAGCCGGGCTACAACCTCATCAACAGGACCAAAGTGGAAAAGGAATTCGCCCGCCTCTACGACGGCATCGGCCTCGGCCTCACCACCTTCAGCCCCCTCGCCTCGGGGCTCCTCTCGGGCAAGTACAAGGATGGCGTGCCAGCGGGCACTCGCTTCGCCCTGCCCGGCTACGAGTGGCTGCAGAAGCGATACTTCCACGACGACATCCCAGCCGTGGTTTCCCAGCTGGAGCCTCTTGCCGCCGAACTCGGTTGCACCATGAGCCAGCTGGCCATAGCCTGGGCGGCGCGCAACCCCAGAGTCTCCACCGTCATCACCGGAGCCTCCCGCCGCGAGCAGCTGGAGGAAAACCTGGGCGCCCTGGAGGTGATCCCCAAGCTGGGCCCGGAAATACTCGCGCGCATAGACGAGGCGCTGAAGCCGATCATCCAGTGAAGAATAATTAGTTCCTCGAACCTTGTTGTAAGGAGGCCGATGTGTTCTTACCGTCGGCCTTTTTCGTTTTCTCAGTTACATGAGCGCGTACTTGGGAAGATAATCGTTCCGCTCCGTTAAAGGGGTACGTCGCACCCGCTCCCAGGTATCGATCAATACATCGGACAGATGCGTTAGG
>DATCUA010000234.1:0-3079 GCA_036567645.1 Rectinemataceae bacterium
GTCCAGGACGGACTTGGTGCCTACCGAGCCCGATGCTCCTGGCTGGTTGACGATGACGATCTTGGTGCCGAGGGCGGCTTCCAGCTCTCCCGCCGTTATGCGGGTGATCTGGTCGGTCGATCCGCCTGCGCCCCAGGGAACGATGATGGTGATGGGCTTATTGGGCTTCCACGTAGCCTGGGCGCCAGCGCCTGCCGCCAGGCAGATGAGCGCGAATAAGGCGAATGCGCGAGCGTATCTTTTCATTCTCTCTCCCTCCTTAGGGAATGGATGGCGTTTCCAATCAGTATAGGTGCGCTTTTTTGCGGCGTCAACGATTATCGCTGTTCGATCGCCAAGGGCGAGGCGGGCCGAGCCTGGCTGAGTGCAATCCGGACGCCCCATCCCGGGGGATAGCACTAGACGCATCGTCCACTTTTTTCTTGACATTTCAAAAACGCCGTCCCATGCTTGGCCCATGCCGGAATATTCAGCTCCTTCGCTGAGCTCGAGCCCGAGCGGCTCCCGACCTCCCCTCGCCCTCGTGACGGGCTCATCGAGGGGCCTCGGCCGCGGCGCCGCTATCGAGCTGGCCAAGGCGGGATGGTCGGTGGCGATACACTGTTCGGGAAATCTCGCCGCGGCCGCGGAAACCGCATCGCTGTGCCGGGCGGCCGCGCCCTCTGCCGCCCAAGCCTTTCCCACCTTCTCCTGCAACCTGGGCGCGGCCGCCGAGCGCTCGGCCCTGGTGGAGGCGGTGAGCCGCGAAGCGGGGGAAATCGACGCTCTCGTCAACAACGCGGGCATAGCCCCGCGCGTCCGGGCCGACATTCTGGACGCCACCGAGGAATCATTCGCCGAACTCATGTCCGTCAACCTCCAAGGCCCCTATTTCCTCACCCAGGCCTTCGCCCGCCGCTGGCTCGCCCCCGGAGCCCCGCTTTCGGTTTTGCCCCACGGGCGCAAGGTGATCTTCGTCACTTCGATTTCAGCGGAGACCGCTAGTATTGGGCGTGGGGAGTACTGCGTGTCCAAGGCGGGGCTTTCCATGGCGGCCAAGCTCTGGGCGGCCAGGCTCGCGCCCCATGGCATTTGCGTGTACGAGCTCAGGCCGGGCATCATGGCCACGGACATGACCAGCAGGGTGAAGGCCAAATACGACGCCCTCCTCGCCCAGGGCATCGTTCCCCAGGCGCGCTGGGGCACGGCAGAGGACCTGGGGAAGGCCGTGAAAGCCCTTCTCTCGGGCGACTTTTCATTCTCCGCGGGATCCGTAGTGGGCGTGGACGGGGGCTTTCACATATCCCGGCTCTAGCGAATCCGGTTTCTAGCGCCCGGCGCATCATACGACCCAGGAGGCTCAGATGGTACGGCTCGACGCGAAAACGACACGATCCGAGTTGGCGGCTTTGGCCGCCGAAGTTTTTTCTCTCGCCGCCCGGAAGACGAAAGCCCTCGCCGAGCGCTGGGGCTCGACCCCTGGCGCCCCCGTATTCACTGTTGGAGGCGCTTACACCTTGCGCGGATGGACCGAATGGACCCAGGGCTTCCAGTTCGGGAACGCTCTCCTCGTCCACGAAGCCACGGGAGAACCCTGGTTCCTGGGCTACGGCCGCTCTTCCACAGTCCAGCGTATGGCGCCCCACCTGAGCCACACGGGGGTCCACGACCACGGCTTCAACAACATCTCTACCTACGGCAACCTCTCGCGCATGATGGCGGAAGGGACCATTCCACGGAACGACTGGGAAGCCGAGTACTACCGCCTCGCCCTCAAGGTCTCGGGCGCCGTCCAAGCCTCCCGCTGGACCCACGTGCCGGATTCCCTGGGGTTCATTCACTCCTTCAATGGAGCCCACTCCCTCTTCGCCGACACCATCCGCTCTCTGCGCGTCCTGGCTGTATCCCACAAGCTGGGACACGTGCTTTCCGGAGAGCAGGACAAGAAGGTGAGTCTCCTCGGGCGCCTTCTGCGGCATGCCGAAACCACGGCCCGCTACAATGTGTACTTCGGCGCGGGCAGGGATCGCTGGGACGAGGCGGGCAGAGTAGCCCACGAATCGATCTTCAACGTCGAGGGAGGCTCCTACCGTTGTCCATCTACCCAGCAGGGGTATTCTGCCTTCACTACCTGGACCAGGGGCCTGGCATGGATAATCCTGGGCTACGCGGAGGAATTGGACTTCCTCGAGAGCCTCCCCGAGGAGGATATCTCATCCCTCGGACTGCCCTTTTTCCCCACAAAAGCCGCCGCCCTCGAGCGCTTCGTCCAGACCGCCAAGGTGACCTGCGACTTCTACATAGCCAATACTCCACCCAATGGCATCCCCTACTGGGACACGGGCGCCCCAAATTTATGGAAAATTCCCGGCTACCTAGACACTCCTGCCGATCCTTTCAATCCGCACGAGGCTGTCGATTCATCGGCTGCCGCCATAGCGGCCCAGGGCTTTTTGAGGCTTGCCGACTACCTCCGATCCCGCGCCGATCCCAGCGCCGCGCGCTACGAGGCCGCGGGCCTGCGCATAGCCGAAACCCTCATGAAGCCTCCCTATCTTTCCATCGATCCCAGGCACGAGGGCCTTTTGCTCCACGCCGTCTACCACCTTCCCAACGGCTGGGACGCATCCCCGGACTCGAGCGGCCTTCCCCGGGGAGAATCCTGCATGTGGGGCGACTATCACCTCCTCGAACTCGCCCTCATGCTCAAGCGCGCCGCGGAGGGAAGGCCCGCCCAGCGCTTTTTCGATATCGCCTAGAAGCTCGACCTGCAGTCCGGCCAGAAAACCGGGAAGAAGGAGTGGAGGAATGGAGGACGCGTCCCGTTACGCTCTACATACGATCACAACCAAGCCCTGGCCCCTGCCCCTGGCCGCGCGCAAGTACGCCGAGGCTGGAATCACGGGCGTTTCCGTGTGGAAGGAATCCCTTGGCGGCCTCGAGCCGCGCGAGGCCGCGCGCATCCTGGCCGATGCGGGGCTTGCAGTAGTGTCTACGGTGCGCGGAGGCTTCTTCGTGGCTCCCGACGCGCACGAGCGCGCTAAGCGAATCGAGGAGAATCTCGATTTCCTGAGGATGTCGGCCGAGCTCGGGGCTCCCC